>CAZCUL010000628.1:0-11879 GCA_964501475.1 uncultured Verrucomicrobiota bacterium
GACTTCCAGTTCGCAGCCTTGCAGAAACTTGGCATCAAATGGAATCGCGCCTCCAGTCCGTCAAGGGCCTTTCGGTGGACCGCTGTCGAACCGTCCCCCGGCTCATTCGTGTGGGGTTCGGATGACATGGATCTGGCGCACTCCTATGGGATTACTGTGCTGGGCACGCTTGGGCTGGAGTGGCCCTCCTGGGCGGATGTGGATGGAGTGCCAAATCTGGACCGATGGGAAAGTTTCGTTGCGGCTGTCGTTGCGCGCTACAGGGACGACGTCAAGTATTGGGAAGTTTGGAACGAGCCGAATTGGCAGGTCACTCCTCAGTTTTATGGACAGATGCTTGAGCGCGCCAGCCGGGCAATTTTAAACGCCGATCCTCAGGCAAAGATTATCGGGCTGGGCGGCGTGGCTACATTGTCGTGGGCGACCAATGCGCTTAACTCGTTCAGCAATGCGGTTTCTTCGCTGCACGCTGTTTCCACTCATCTCTATCCCACCGCGCAAGCATCTGAATTCAAGGCATTTCGGACATCAATTCAGGACGCTTATGGGCTGCCTGTCTGGAATACTGAAGCTGGTATATGGGATCGCGGATCCTACCTGGGCGAGAATTCCAACTTTCTTCAGGCTGATGGCTACATATGGCCGCAAGGCGCCAGCGAGCGCTATCAAATCGGGGCAGTCAGGGCGCCGGAGATGTTGTCTCAAAACTTTCTGCGCAACATTGGGGAAGGGCTGGGCACGTTCTTTTACTATGACGCTCGGATCTATATCGGCCCGGGCATGCATGGCAGTCATTCCACCATTTTCGAATCCGACGACTCCATCCGGCCCAAGGGCGTGGCGTATTCGGTGTTGGCGAAACTTTTCGATGGCTCGGCCGGCCTGGGCGATGTCAGTTCCAGTCCCTCCAGCGCCATGTATCTGTTTGACCGGAACGGTACGCCCCTTTTGGCGTTGTGGTCTATCGATCGGGCCAATCGAAATCTGACGCTGAATCCCGGCGGCGCTTCCCTTGTTCTGTACGATCTCATGGGGAATCCGACTACTGTCACCAATGGAGTCGTTCCCTACGGGCGCGCCCCTGTGTACGTTGAAAGCCCGGGTGCTTCTGTTGATGTATTTCGCGGAGTCGTGACCAACGGAGGAATCTCCTTAAGGGCGGACACTGCGCCGCCAAACATCTCGATCGTCGCTTTCCCCACCGGTCCCACACGCGACAATCCTGTCAAACTTCGATGGCTGGCTCTTGACGAAACGTCATTCCCATCCGGGACCAGCCCCAATGCAATCCACTATTCGTATATGCTGGATGGGTATGAGAACGAGTGGTCTCCCTGGAGCGCTGCAAGCTTCGTGGATTATTTCAATGTTCCTCCAGGCACCTACGAGTTCAGAGTCAAAGCGAAGGACGAGGCGGGGAACATAGCAAACCAATTCATTCAGGTTGTGGTGGACGACCCTCGACCAGGCCGGCCAACAAACCTTCGCATTCTCAGCGGAAATCCCTGACTTAAGAAAGGGCCGCAGGACCGCAATCGAACATCGGCTGGCGAAGCCATTGCCACGGCCGCCGTGCCAAATCAATACCCCAAGCGTTTATGTGCCAATAACTTCAGAAGTGCTCTATGATTCAAGAATCCATGTTCGGCATTTTACGGTCCCCGGGAAACCTCAAGCCTTTGAAAGGAGGCCCGGGTCAAAGCCTTCAAACAGATACAGGGGAACAGTTTCCCCAGATCGACGGAATTCTGTGTTTGCTCAGGGAAGACGAGCGAGGCACTGACCCAGGAGACAAGAAATTCTATGATGAAAATCCCTTCGGTGAACGAGACTGGAAAAGCAAGGCTGACGTCGAGGCAGGGGTCGAGCAGAGTCTCAAATCGCTGGTTAGAACACTGCCGGCCACTGCTCTCATTGCCGATGTCGGCTCGGGACCAGGCAGGATTTCGAACTATCTCAGTTTAGCAGGCTATAGCAATGTCATCAGCCTCGATTACAGCCTGGCGTCGCTCCGCCAGGTGAAGACGAACAGTCAGAATGTTTGTATTTGGGGCAACAATCTGCACCTCCCTCTGGCATCGGATGCATTTGATCTGGTAATCTCATCCGGCGTCATCCATCATACGCCTGATCCTCACAAGTGCTTCGAGGAGTGTGTTCGAATTCTGAAGCCCGGCGGGCGGCTTTATTTGCGTGTTTACAATCGTTGGAGCCTCTACGGATTTCTCTATCCTTCGTATGGCGCCATGCTCCGATTATTTTCATCGAATCGCTTCACGAGAGTTTTGTCGGATTTGTTCGGGCTTAAGATTTATAAGATGGTCCGGCGATTCGTTTTCAGGTTGCCTCCCAGGGAGGATCGAATTCTGAGGGCAAAATTCGGGAATCTGTTTTTGAAGCAGATGGTGTACTTTTTTTCATCTTCGGAGGTCGCGCAGCTTTTTCAGCGCCACGGCCTTATAGTTGAAGGCAGCAGAAAAATCGGCTTCACTCACAGGATGTTGTGTTATGTCGCCAAAAAGCAGTTGCGGGCTTGAGATTATCGAAAGATTCAGCAATTTCCAGGTCCACGCTTACACCGCTGGAAAGCTGATCTGCTCTTCAAAGAACAGTATCTTCAGAATTGATGATCTGAGCCGTCCAGACCCGGTTGAAATTGGCCGTATCCCTTGGAGAGGGGTGCAACATCTCTCGAATATTCGCTTTTTAGACAGGGCTTTAAAACATGCCATCCTCCAGGTGCATAGCACGCGCCAAGGAGGCTTTCTGGTTGCCACCGGACATTCCTGGTGGCGTCTTGATAAAACGGGCAACGTGAGGCCGGTGGGCAGCTTCTCAGCCACCCGTCCGATGAATCGCGGCATTTGCGAGTCCAAAACGGGATGGACCTACGTTGCGGAATACATCCCAAATCCGAACCGCGGACCGATTCGGATTTTCAGAAGCGGGGATTTGGAATCCTTCGAGACAGCGTGGAGGTTCGAGGCCGGAACGATCCGGCATGTCCACGCCGTCATTACTGATCCTGATGCTCATAACAGGATTTGGATTCTTACAGGTGATGAGGATCAAGAAAGCCATGTTTACTACACCGATGACGATTTTTCGACTGTGAAGTTATTTTTGAGTGAAGGCCAGGTAACTCGAGCGACGGATCTCATTTCCCGGGGCGACGACCTGTATTGGGGGATGGATTCGCCGCTTAAGACGTCGTTTATCATCAGGGCCTCGCGGCAGACCGCTCGTTACGATAAGTTGCTGGAACTTCCGGGGCCCGCCTATTACATTGGGCAAAATGACGGGGGCGGAATCTATGTCGGCACCACGGTGGAGCCCGGGCCAGCGGTAAAAGACCATTTCGGCCGTATATTTGGCTCGGACAAAAGCGGCGTTTGGCGGGAAATAGTCCGATGCAAAAAGGACCCCTTTCCGCAATACGGCATCTTTTATTTCCCCAAAGGAATTTTACCAGAGAACTTTATCGTATATTCCCAGCGTGCGCTGCTACCCTACGAAGGGTATATGACGATTGCGACCGATCCTGCGTTGCCACGTGTTGGGAGCGAAGGCGCAGGCTGAACGAAGCAGAACCGCTGTTTGGCGGCAGTGAGTGAGTGAGGGAGGGAGCCCGCACGGGAACATCTTTGCGCATTCGTCCGTCTTAAGAAGCAGATAACCAAGTTGTATGAGAACAAACCTTAATAAGTTCGGAGTGTTAGCCGGAAGAGCCCTGGCGGTTTTGATGATGGTCGCGGCCCTGCGGCTGCCGGCCGAGGAAAGCTTCAGCATCATGGCCACGAACCTGGCCATGGACGGGCAGCCGAATTGGTTTCAATGGTATAACCCGAGCGACTCGCCCGAAGGGGCTTATCTTGGAGTGATACTGGAAACGGCCACTTCGTTGACCGGAACTATTCCATTGGGCCGGACCTTGGCGCCGGGACGGTATTACGTGGCGGTGAAGGTTTTCGCTTACGGAGCGAACAAGAGCCTTGCCCTTCGCATGGGCGGGGGGAGCGGGCAGGTAACCAATCCGAGTACGTCAAGTTTTTCGGGCCAGTGGACCGAGATGGTGGCCATCGATGTGGTCGATCCGGCGTCGAGCCTGGAGATTGAAGTATATCGAACTCTACCGTTGGGCTCGCGGCAACTTTATCTTCTGCGCGGGCTTTACATTACCTCGGTCTCGGACCGGATCATTTCCGGTGGGGACTCGATTTTCAATGTGCATTATCCGACCCAGACCAACAGCAATCCTGTGGTGAAGGGCAATTTGATTGAGAATGGGAGTTTTGAGGTCGGGTTAAGGCATGGGTGGGGATTAGAGGAGCAGAGCGAGCGGCCCTACCCGTTGCAGTCGCTTTGGGATGAAACGGTGGCTTTCGACGGAAACGCCAGTCTGCGGCTGCCCCCGGGCGACAGCCTGGTGAGCCGGATTTATCGGTTCAAGCCCAACACGTTTTACACGCTCACAGCGCGGGTGAGAACGCCGCAGCCTGCGACGATAAAGATTTCGATTGAAACTCCCTACGTGCTGCCCAGCCCGTATCCGCCCACGGAGAATTTGGAAGTGACGTATCAGCTTCCCAGTGGTTCTGCCTGGCGGCTGGTGCAGCTCGACGGGGTGGTTTTGCGTTATCCCACCAGCGAATATCGGATTCGGTTTGAGCGGTTGGATTTTGGGACGAACGATGCCTGGCTGGATGCGATCCAGGTGGAGGAAGGGACTCGCTCGGCTTATGAAGCTCCCAGGCCGGTGGAGATTGGATTGGCCAGTGCGAGTGTGGCCGGGATATTCTTCGAAGACGAGCCGGTCGTGATGCAGTTGCTGGCGCGCAACCATGGTGCGGAGGAGCAAAGCTCGGCAGTGCTTTACGAGGTTTATGACTATGTGAACAAGAAGGTGCTGGAGGGAAGTACCAACATAACGATTGATCCGCTGACGAGCTGGGCGGGGGAATTGGACTTGAGTTTGGGCAGGCGCGGCTTTTTCCGGGTGAAGGCCTGGCTGGCGGGAGCGGAGAGCGCAGCGGAAGAGGCTTGTTATTCGATTATGCCCCGCCCGCGTCAGATGGGAGTGGATGAGAGTTCGATCATCGGGATTCACGCTGAATTTACGGATTTTCAGATGGAGGCATTGCAAAGGCTGGGGATCAAGTGGAACTGCACCGCCAGCCCGTCGAAGGCATTTCGGTGGTCGGAGATTGAGCCGATGCAGGGGGTTTACCAGTGGTCCTCGGAGCCTGTGGGGCGATCGGCCGATTATGGCATGTCCGTACTGGGAACCATTGGCCAGGAATGGCCAGCCTGGGCCGACGTGGCGGGACAGCCCAATCTGGATGCCTGGGAGACTTTTGTAGAAACGGTGGTGGATCGCTACAAGGACGACGTAAAATTTTGGGAAATCTGGAATGAACCGCAACTGCAGTTTTCGGCGAGCTTTTATGCTGATGTGCTCGAACGGGCGGTGGCTGCCGCTCGGCGGGCTGATCCGCAGGCCCAGATAGTGGCCTTGGGCGGGTCAGCGAGTGTAAGCTGGTCCAGCAATGTCTTGTCATTGATCGACAGCAATACGCGGGCTCAGATAACCGCTGGATCGACCCACCTTTATCCCAATTTTCCTCTGCACAATTACACTTCCTTTCGGGACCAGATCGTCAACGGGTTTAACCTGCCGTTGTGGAATAGCGAATCCGGAGTATGGGACCGGGGCAGTTACCTGGGCAGGAATTCGAGTTTTCTGCAGGCCGACGACTATGCCTGGCTGCACAAGGATAGCGAGCGCTATCACTTTTCCTACAAGGGAGCGCCCCAACTGCTCTGCCAGAACTTTCTCAATAGCATTGGTCTTGGCCTTTCCAAATATTTCTACTACGACGCGCGGATTGCGGTGGGTCCGGGGTCTGATGGGACGCATTCAACCATCTTCCATTATGACGATTCCATCGCGTTAAAGGGAGTGGCGTACGGGATACTGGCCTGGGTGTTTGATCATTCGGTGGGTTTGGGCAACATCTCGCCCAACCTCCACACCACGCTCTATCTGTTCAATCGAGGCGGAACTCCGCTGGCGGCCATTTGGTCTGCGGACCAGGCGCCGCGATCAATCACGGTGAGTCTGGCGCCCAACCAGTTTGTGGTTTACGACATGATGGGCAATCCGGTTTCGATCAGCGGTTCAACCATTCCTTACGATGGGACGCCGGTTTATGTGGAAGGGATCGGAGTCTCAGTGCAGGATTTTCAGGCTGCCTTCGAGGCTGGGCAGCAAATGAGCCGGCCTGACACGCAAGCGCCCAACCTGTCGGTCGAGGAGTTTTCCGGGGACGTAACCACGGATCTTCCCTTGAGATTTCGCTGGCTGGCCATCGACGACACGGCGGTACCCTCTTCGCTGAGCCCCAGCGCCATTGAATATTCGCATCGATTGGCTGGATACGAGGCAGCCTGGTCGGAGTGGTCGGCGCGGGCCTTTGTGGATTACCTGGGCGTTCCTTCCGGGAACTACACCTTCGAGGTGGTGGCGCGGGATGCGGCGGGCAATCTCTCGAACACGAGCCGGGTATCGGTGGCGGTGAGCGATGGTCTGCCGGCGATATTGACCCAGCCGCAGGATGTGGCGGCTCCCGCGGGGTCGGATGCCATCTTCACCGTCGAGGCTGCGGGTCCGGCGCCATTGGCCTACCAGTGGAGGAAGGACGGAGTTGGGCTGACCAACAGCGCGCGGATCTTTGGGGTGAATTCAGCCACGCTTTTCGTCACGGACCTGGAAACCGGGGACGAGGGCGGTTATTCCGTGGTGGTGAGCAATCCCTTTGGCAGCATCACCAGTGAAACTGCCACGCTCTCGCTGACGGCGGCAACCCAGTTCTATTTCTCGAACCCCCGGGTTTCAGGCGGCAAATTTCAGGTTGAGATTGTCGGAGCACCCAGCGAAGGCTCGATCATCATCGAAAAGTCAAACGATCTCGAACAGTGGATGCATCACCGAACTGTCAACCTGCCCGCTGGGACCTTGGAGTGGGACGCCGACTCGGCCTATCAATACTATAGAGGCAGGATCCAGTAGTCGGTGCGACGGTACGTCGGTACGGCGGAGCGCGGGTCTGTGACCCGCAGCAGGCTTAACAACGGATGAAGCGTCGGAATGAATCCAACCCGGAGGGTTGGCAGACGGTAGCCGGAGGTCGAAGGAACGCGGAGACCTCCGGAACATCGGTGCGGTGGAGGATGCACCCCGGCGGGGTGCCAGATCCCATCTCGTGCATTGATGAGTTGAAGCAGCTTCTCGAAATGCGACCTGAAGTACTATGGGCTAAGGCCGAAAGATCGAAAGATCGGTGTTCTGGCACCCTGGCAGGGTGCAAATCCTCTACACCGGCTTTCCGGAGGTCTCCGCTGCGCTGCGACCTCCGGCTACCATCTGCCACCGCTTTGCGGTGCTGCGGCTGGTGCCTCGCACACAGCCGCGGTCCGGCCGTCACACCGACAAACCGACAAACTGACAAGCTCTCACATGAAAAGAAATCCTCGTAATCGTACAGCATCCCTTGGAAGGGCTCTGATTTTATTGCTGATGCTTTCGGCCTTGCGGCTGCCGGCGAGTGAAAGCTTCAGCATCATGGCCACGAATCTGGCCATGGATGGGCAGGCCAATTGGCTTCAATGGTATAACCCGAGCGACTCGCCCGAAGGGGCTTATCTTGGAGTGATACTGGAAGCGGCCACTTCGTTGACTGGAACTATTCCGTTGGGCCGGACCTTGGCGCCGGGACGGTATTATGTGGCGGCGAAGATCTTCGCTTACGGAGCGAACAAGAACCTTGCCCTTCGGATGGGCGGGGGGAGCATGCAGGTAACCAATCCGAGCACGTCAAGTTTTTCGGGCCAGTGGACGGAGATGGTGGCTATCGATGTAGTCAACCCGGCGTCGAGCCTGGAGATTGAAGTATATCGAACTATACCGTTGGGCTCGCGGCAACTTTATCTTCTGCGCGGGCTTTACATTACCTCGGTCCCGGACCGGATCATTTCCGGTGGGGACTCGATTTTCAACGTGCATTATCCGACCCAGACCAACAGCAATCCGGCGGTAAAAGGCAATCTGATTGAGAACGGGAGTTTTGAGGTGGGGCTGGGGCATGGATGGGGATTGGAGGAGAAGATAGATCGGCCCTACCCGTTGCAGTCGCTCTGGGATGAAACAATCGCTTTCGAGGGAAACGCCAGTCTGCGGCTGGCTGGGGGCAACAGTTTGGTGAGCCGGATTTATCGGTTTAAGCCCAACACGTTCTATAGCCTCTCGGCGCGGGTGAGAACGCCTCAGGCTGCGACGATAAAGATGTCGATTGAAACTCCCTACGTGCTGCCCAGCACGTATCCGCCCACGGAGAATCTCGAAGTGACGTATCAGCTTCCCAGTGGCCCCACCTGGCGGCTGGTGCAGCTTGGCGGGGTGATTTTGCGTTATCCCAACAGCGAATATCGCATTCGGTTTGAGCGCGTGGATTCTGGGACGAACGATGCCTGGCTGGATGCTATCCAGGTGGAGGAAGGGACCCGCACCGCTTATGAAGGAGCCAGGCCGGTGGAGATTGGGCTGGTGAGTGAGAGTGTGGGCAACATCTTCTTCGAAGACGAGCCGACCGTGATGCAGTTGCTGGCCCGCAACCAAAGCGCGGAGGAGCAAAGCTCGGCAGTATTCTTCGAGGTTTATGATTATCTGAACAGGAAGGTGTTGGAGGGAACTACCAATATAACGATTGATCCGCTGACGAGCTGGTCCGGGGAGCTGGATTTGAGCGTGGGACAGCGAGGGTTCTTCCGGGTAAGGGCCTGGCTGTCGGGCGAAGAGGGCGCGGCTGAGGAAGCTTCGTACGCAATTGTGCCACGTCCGCGCCAGATGGGAGTGGATGCCAGTTCCATCGTGGGGATTCACGCTGAATTCACCGACTTTCAGCTCGAAGCGTTGCAGAAACTGGGGATCAAGTGGAACTGCACGGCCAGTCCGTCGAGGGCATTTCGGTGGTCGGAGGTTGAGCCGATTCAGGGGGTTTACCAGTGGTCCTCGGAGCCTGTGGGGCGATCGGCCGATTACGGCATGTCCGTGCTGGGGACTATCGGGCAGAACTGGCCGGCATGGGCCGACGTGGGCGGACAGCCGAATCTGGATGCCTGGGAGACTTTTGTAGAGACGGTAGTGGACCGCTACAAGGACGATGTAAAATATTGGGAAATCTGGAATGAACCGCAACTGCAGTTTTCAGCGAGCTTTTACGCGGATATGCTCGAGCGGGCGGTGGCTGCCGCGCGGCGGGCTGATCCGCAGGCTCAGATAGTGGCCTTGGGCGGGTCGGCAGTTGTAAGCTGGTCGAGCAATGTCTTGTCGCTGATCGACACCAATACGCGGGCTCAATTGGTTGCTGGATCGACCCACCTTTATCCGGCTTTTCCTCTGCACAACTACACCTCCTTTCGGGACCAGATCATCAACGGTCTTAACCTGCCGTTATGGAACACGGAGGCTGGAGTTTGGGACCGGGGCAGTTACCTGGGCAGGAACTCGAGTTTTCTGCAGGCCGACGATTATGCCTGGCTGCACAAGGATAGCGAGCGCTACCACTTTTCCTACAAGGGAGCGCCCCAATTGCTCTGCCAGAACTTTCTCAATAGCATTGGTCTTGGCCTTTCCAAATATTTCTACTACGACGCGCGGATTGCGGTGGGTCCGGGCTCTGATGGGACCCATTCAACCATCTTCCATTATGACGATTCGATCGCGCTGAAGGGAGTGACTTTTTCCATCGCCGCCTGGGTGTTCGATCATTCGGTGGGTCTGGGGAACATCTCGACCAACCTCCACACCACGCTCTATCTGTTTGATCGGGGCGGAACTCCGCTGGCGGCGATATGGGCGGCAGACCAGGCGGCGCGGGAAATCACGGTGAGTCTGGCGCCGAACGAGTTTGTGGTTTACGACATGATGGGCAATCCGGTTTCGATCAGCGGTTCAACCATTCCTTATGATGGGACGCCGGTTTATGTGGAAGGGATCGGAGTCTCGGTGCAGGATTTTCAGGCTGCCTTCGAAGCTGGGCAGCAAATGAGCCGGCCTGACACGCAGGGGCCGAACCTGGCCATCCAGGAATTCTCCGGCGATATCACGACTGATCTGCCATTGAAGTTTCGATGGCTGGCCATCGACGACACGGCGGTGCCCTCTTCGCTCACGCCCAGCGCCATTGAATACTTGCATCGTTTGGAGGGATATGAGGCGGACTGGTCGGATTGGTCGGCGCGGGCCTTTGTGGATTATCAGGGCGTTCCTGCCGGGAACTACACTTTCGAGGTGGTGGCGCGGGATGCGGCGGGCAACTTGTCGAATACGAGCCGGGTTTCGGTGGCGGTGAGCGATGGTTTGCCCTCGATATTGACCCAGCCGGAAGATGTGAGTGAGCAGGTGGGGGCCTATGCCAGTTTCACTGTGGAGGCTGCGGGTCCGGCGCCGCTGGCCTACCAGTGGCGGAAGGACGGGGTGGGGCTGACCAACAGCGCCCGGATTTTCGGGGCGGATGAGGCCACACTCTTCGTAACGGACCTGCGGGGCGAGGACGGCGGTGGTTATTCCGTGGTTGTAAGCAACCCCTTTGGCGACATCACCAGTGACACAGCCACCTTGACGGTGTGGACGAACGTAACGCTATTGGAAGATGTGATGGTGTGCCCAGGCGGGCAGGCCACGTTCAGTACGACGACCGGCGGCCCCGGGCCTTACACGTTCCAATGGAGCAAGGACGGCGGCCTTTTGCTGAATGAAACCAACAACTCGTTGACCATCAGCGCGGTGACCAGTGGAGATGCCGGTGAGTATTGCGTGGAGGTATCGAGCCCGTCCGGCAATACGAACCTTTGTGCCACTCTCACAATCCTCACCAACACTGCGACGCCCTTGCAGGACGCGGCCGTCTGCATCGGTGGAGAGGCCACCTTCAGCACGACGGTGGATGACAGTGGCCAGCACACGTATCAGTGGCGCAAGGACGGGGACCCCTTATTGGACGCAACGAACAGCAGCCTGACCATCAGCGCGGTGAGCGCTGCCGATGTCGGGGAGTATTGCGTGGAAGTGACCGGCCAATGCAACAGCGTGACCAACTGCGCGATGCTGGCGCTGCTGACCAACACGACGGCCACGCCATTGCAGGACCTGGTTCTGTGCCCGGGCGGGGCGGCGAACTTTAATACGGTCGCCAGTGGGACTGGTCCGCACACGTATCAATGGTACAAAGATGGGGAGCCCTTGTTGGGCGCGACGAACAGCAGCTTGACCATCAATGCGGTGAGCGCTACTGACGCCGCGGAATATTGCGTGGAAGTGACCGGCCAGTGCAACAGCGCGGCCAACTGCGCCACGTTGACCGTGCTGACCAACACGACGGCGACGCCGTTGGAGGATTTGTTTGTCTGCCCTGGTGGGGAAGCCACATTCAGCACGGAAGTGAGCGGGACAGGCCCGCACACCTATCAGTGGCGCCAGGATGGGGAGGCTTTGTTGGACGAGACGAACAGCAGTTTGACCATCAGTGCGGTGAGTAGTGCCGATGCGGGGGAATACTGCGTGGAAGTGACCGGCCACTGCAGCAGCGTGACCAACTGCGCCACGCTGACCGTGCTGACCAACACGACGGCGACGCCGTTGGAAGACCTGGCCCTGTGCCCCGACGGGACGGCGATGTTCAGCACGGTAGCCAGTGGCACCGGTCCGCACACTTATCAATGGACCAAGGACGGCTCGCCGCTGGTTGGTGAGACGAACGCCAGCCTAAGCATCTCGCCCGTGAGCCTGGCCGACGGAGGTGAATATTGCGTGGAAGTCAGCG
>CAZCUL010000629.1:0-2658 GCA_964501475.1 uncultured Verrucomicrobiota bacterium
AGTTCCACGGCATAAAGCGTTCGGGATGCGCCGCGACTTCGTCGGGGTGGCTCATCAGTTCGCTCAGATAGTCGAACGGGTTCACCGCGTTCAATTCGCAGGTGTGGATCAGGCTCATGGACATGTCGCCGATGCGGGCTCCGTTTGGCGTTTTGAAGAACAGCGAATTCTTGCGGTGCAGGATCGCCTTTTTCAGGGCCCGCTCGCACAAGTTATTGTCCAGAGGCGCTCCGGCTTTCCGCATAAACAGCGTCAGCTTGTCCCAGTGTTTGAGCAGGTAATTGATCGCTGCGCCCAAGGCGGAGTTCGGCTCCACGAGCCTCTCGTCGAATTGCCGCGTCAGCCAAGCCTGAAGCTCTGTCATCACCGGTTGGCTTTGGGCTTGATGAAATGCCAAACGCTCTTCGGGGGACAGACCCTTGTCGCGGGCGATGGCATCGTTGTGATACACCACCTTCAGCGCCTCGAGCACGGTGCGGCACTCCTCGGGAAACCGGTCGTGGATATCCACGAACTGCCTGCGGGCATGCGCCAGGCAATTCGCAATGATCGTCTTCAGTTCCTTGGGCATGTTCCGCGACAAGGCATCGCACATCTGGATCGGCGGATCGAGTTGGGCGCTGCGGCGTTTGAGCACCTCCACCAGGTTTTCGCCGGCGTGCCGATGCGAACTGAAAAACAGTGCGATGCGATGGCCTGCGCTCGTGGCGACGATGCCGGACGTAAACAGTCCCTTGCGGTCCGGATCGTCCTCGAACGTCTGACGGCCTTCGCCCATCAGCGCGAGAATCTTGATCGTTGTGTCATCGTGGTAGACAACGTCTCCCTGAGCGGCTTGCCGAAGGAGTTCGTCAAACGCCGGTTGGAGCGCGGGGGCAAAGGAGGAGATGACATCCCATTGGGTCGAGGCCGGCAGAGGAATCTCCAGGTGCCCCTGCAGGCCGTCGACGCGGTTGAACGGCAGCCCGCATCCGTACTTCAAAAGGCCGATCATCGCACCCGCCTTGGCATCGTATTTTTGCGTTCCCGCTTCCGGGGGAAGTTCGGCGGTGAACACCTTGCCGCACAGGCCGCAGCGGAGCCGCTGGAGTTCGTAGCGTTTGGCACAAAGCGGAGCTTGCCCGGTGATCCGCACCACCACGGCGGGCCGCTTCTCATACAGCGTGCCCTTCCCGCACTCCGGGCAAGGATCGCCCGCGGAGAGCGACTCCTGAGGCACCACGATCCGCTCCGCACCCGAATAAGCCTCTGCCGCGTTTCGGCCATGCCCTTTGGGCGGAGGCTTTTTGTCCGTCTCGTTTCTCTCGGTCTCCTCGGCGTCTTTCGCCGATTCCTGTTCGGCAGGGGGGGAGGGGGACGAGTCGGACTTTCCCACGACCTGAGAGGTCTTTTCCGTCTTGTGGCCGAAGAGCAGCTTTTGAAGCCGACCGATCGACATCGACTTCTCGCCGATCACCTCCGCCAGGTAGTGATACGCGTCAAAGACCTTCTCGATCAGCTCGGCATCCTGAGGATCGAGCGCCGCCTTGGCCCGGCGCGCAACGTCCTCAAATCGCTTTGCGTCCACGTCGAGAATCTCCGGTGTCTTACGCCGCATGGCTGGCTCATCCCTCGCACGCGGAAACGAGCAGGCCCGTTCCCTTGGCTCCTAGAATGAGTATGCCAAATTCTCGCGCCCAGGCAAGCGCAGGTGGCCTCGAGAGCGGATCGCCCTAAGGCGTGACCGGACGCCAATCGGGCGCGGCCTGAGTCCGCTCCGGGTTGCCCGCCGAGAACAGGACGGCCAATTGATGGGCCGCGAGCTGTTTGGCGACGGCATCCGCCGCGGCAGGCCACCATGCGAACTTGCCGCGCGAAAGCCGTTTTTGACACAGCCAGAAGCCTTGGCCATCATACATCAGCACCTTGATGGCCGTCTTTCGGCGATTGCGAAAACAGAACACCGTCCCCGCAAACGGGTCTTCGCCCAGGGCCTCTTGGCAGAGCCGCACCAAGCCATCAATGCCCCGGCGAAAGTCGGCCGGCTCGATGGCGACGAGGATCTTCATCTGGGGCGTGATCGCCAGCATGATTACGCCCCCCGAAGCCCGCGTCCCACCGCCGCGATCTCATCGGGCTCATAACCCGCGAGGCGAATCCGCACGCGTCCCTGGCCATCCCCCCACTCGATGACGCACTCTTTCGACGGCAGGGCTATGTGCGGCAATTCCAGAAACGCGGGCGTGTTCGTCTTCCGGTTTTGCAAAGCCGCCTCGACGCGTTCTTTGAGGGTATAGTAATCGAGCTTCAAAGCCCGCGCCGTGCGGTTGAGCCCCTGGGAGGCTGCCAACTCGACCGCGAGATCCCAGAGCGTTTGAGGAATCCGCGCCTTCGGCGCGCTCGTTTTCCGCCACGCAGCAAACCGCTCCTGAGCCCTCGCTAACTCCGGCGAAAGTTCCCGACGCTTGGTGCCACCCATGCTCGACCTCCCAAAAATGAAGGCCGCCAGCATAAACCATCCGCCAAAGTAATTCAGGCATGCTTACCGGAAGGACACGGCTGATTCATCCCGCACGGAACTGACAAATCCTTTTCTCCACTTTGTCTCGGGGGAGCATTTCAACAGACGAATCTCCGGAACGTCAAACGGTGTTTTTGGGCTGGTAATTCATTAAAGCG
>CAZCUL010000630.1:0-3672 GCA_964501475.1 uncultured Verrucomicrobiota bacterium
CACCCCAGCGGGGTGCCAGACGGTGCACCAAAAGCGGGTGCCAGAGTTTTCTCTCCGACATGAGGTTGCGTCGCCGCAGTGCCTATTTCCTCCGCAGGCTTTGCCGGAAGCTCTCTGGCACCCCATTGGGGTGCGTACTCGCTTCCCCACAGACCGGAGGTCTCCGCGTTGCTTCGACCTTCGGCTACCCTCTGACAACCCTTCGGGTTGGCGCGAAGCGAAGCTTCGCACCCCGCGGGCCTCTGGCCCGCAGCGCTCTGGCCGCAACAGGGTCTTTGGGAGAACCAGCGCGTTGGTCGCTTTCAAGCCGATGCGGTTCAGGAGAGCCGCGGTCCGACCGAACCGCCGGGTTCATGCTCACAATGTGCGATTCCGAGATCGTCGAAACTCTCCATGAGTTGCCTGGAAAAATCGAAGCTGAACGTCCTCTCATACGACGCCGACGCCCGGGAGGAACTCCTCCGAGAAATCGTGGGCGAGCGGTTCGCCGCGAACCCTCCGCCGCAAATCGAGGATGCGATTGTGGCCAGTTATTTTTTCGCCTTTCGCACTCAGCGACTCGATCAGGCCTCCAGGGAGATCAGTTATCACGCCACCAGCGGCACTAAAGACGTGGAGCCCGGAACGCTGATTGCACAGTGCACGGGACGCGCTGCCGGTATCGATCCCTTCGACGCATCCAATCGAATCGGACTCCTGCACATGGCCTACCCGCTGAAAATGTTGCTTCAGGCCGACGGGCATCTGACGTCCTGCGATATTCTGCACACGGTGGCTGGAGCGATCATTTTCGATGTTTACGAAAACAGCGATGCGCGTCTAGTGGCGCTCCAGATTCCGGAAAAGGTGCTTCAGAGTTTTCCCGGACCGGCTTATGGGCCCGCCGGAATCCGGCGCCGGACCGAGTTTGGCCCCGCCCAGCCGGCCTTCGGCACCATCCTCAAGCCAACGGCCGGCATCACGCCGGCAGAAGTGGAAGCGCTCGTTGAAGAAGCCGCCGTTTGTCCGCTCTTTTTGTTTGTGAAGGAGGACGAGAATCTCTACCCGAACCTGGATTATGCCCCGGTGGCCGAACGAACGCGCCGCGCTGTGACGGCCATCGACCGGGCCAGGGAAAGACGGGGCGGTTTGGGGCTGATCTTTGCCCCGCATGTCACGGGAGCGCCGCACGAGATCCTCGACACCGTCCGGGCCGTTGTCGAAGCCGGTGCTTCGGGCATCATGTTCAGTGAAACGTTTGCCGGCGGCACCGTGCGAATGGTTCGGGAAGCGACGAAATCGCTGCCTTCTCCTCCCGCCATCTACGGGCATAACGCCGGAATCGGGCTGAAGACCCGCGGCGGTATCTGGCGGGAAGTGATCGATCTGCTGGCGCGCCTCGACGGAATTGATTTCCGTCAAACAGCGCCTGTGAAGCCCGGCGTTCCATTTCTCAAACCTTACGGCCGCGAATGGATTGCCTCGGAGGAGGTCTTGAGCCGCTCATTGCCTGGAATTAAAGCCGCCATGATCGTCCGCGCGGGGGGGCTCGATCAGGGCAACATCGGACTTAACCTTGCCGATGCCGAGAGACGCGGCCGCATGGAAAACGTTCTTTTTCTGGCCGGCTCAGCCATCAACTCCATCAAGAACAAGTCGGGCAAACCCGACCCGAGCCTGGGCGCCGAGGCAATGATGCAGGCGCTCGAGGTCCATCGCAGCGGCGAGTTGCGGGACGTGCCCATGGCTGAACACGCGAAGGAATTGAAAGCGCTGGCGGCGAGCAAATCGTTTCGAGCCCTCGACGAAGCCCTCCGCCAGCGCTACCCATCCTGAACGATCCGGCGCCCGCGGTCGGGCAGGCGCAGCGGCTGGCGCTACTTCTGAGCCCAGAAATCGACCACGAAGACATCCTCAAGCACAGGTCCAAGCATTTTGCCGAACGCTTTGTGGTCCGGGTGCACCAGATAATCATCCCGGTCTTTTTCGGTATTGAAAGTAAGGATAAACCCATGGGTGAATCCTTTGTCGTGCTTCTCGGGACTGACGTTCGTCCCCCATTGATAATCTTTGATCTGCGGGATTTTCTTTTTCAGTCCGCGAAACGCGTCTTCCACTTCCTTGATCTGTTCCGGAGTGGCGGACGGCTTGAATTTAAAGGCAACCACGTGCAGCAGTTTGCCTCGTTGGACCGGCTTTTCAGCGGCCAGCAGGTTGCAACAAACGCCTAACGAGGCCCATACGGCAGTAAATAAAAGCAAGGTTTTCATAGGTTGGTTCGAATTGTTGCCAAGCGTAACAATTCTGAAATGGCTGGCAAGCTTCTCCCGCGAAATGCGAGCAGGAGCGTCTTGACTGTCCAAGCCATCGCTCTCCGCAGCATCGGCGTTCCTGGTCGGCAGATTCGACGGCCTGGCGGTCGGGACCGGCGAGACGCCCGTCCTACTTTGGTCCGGTGTTACCGGCCGCCTGATGCCAGCGTTTCAGAAAATCGAGCAACTGCTCCGGCGGTTCGAGGCGGAGTGCCGCCCGGCTTTCGCGCGGCTCTTTTCGAACCAGTACCGGCAGACCCTTTTTCTCAATCGTCCGGAAAGCGTCTTCATCCGTGAGGTCGTCACCGAGATAGGCAACGGCGGGCTCATTGCCCACTTCTTTGAGCACGGTCTCGACAGCAATTCCTTTATCGCGGCCGGGCACGCGCAACTCCAGCCCACCGTCGAAAGGTTGCAATTCGAGTCCATTTCGCCGGGCAATCTCCTCCCAGCGGGCCTTCGTCTTTTCGCGCAGCAAATCAATGACGGTGGGATCGAGCCCGCGCCAGTGCAACGCCACACAGGCGGGTTTGGTCTCGATCCGGTCGGTCAACTTTTCTTCGCGGGCCCAATCCATCGCCTGGGCCAGGCCCTCCGTGGACTCGGTCTTGATGGGAAAGAAGACTCGATGGTCGTTTGGCAACCGGCGTTCCCACCCGTGAGAGCCCCAGATTTCGGGCGCGGGCTCCAGCCCGAGCAGCGGCAACAAATCGTCCACCGCCCGGCCGCTGATGATGACAAGGCGCGTGTGGCCGGCCGCCATGATCTCAGAGACGATTTCGCGCACTCCCGGATAGGGCACGGCCTGATCTCGTTCGGTGCGGAACGGCGCGAGCGTTCCATCGTAATCGAGGAAGAGGACCCGATGGGCCGCTCCGGGAAGTTTCTCAAAAAAGGAATCCAGTAGAGTTGGTTCGTTTTCGGGCATGGCTAAACGGGTTTACGGGCACGGAGATGCCCATCCGAAACGGTTTGCCGGTTTCCTCGATCAGTTACCGGCCGGGACAAGTTTGAAAACCTTGCCGGTCTTGCCGCTGAGACTGTTGCGGCCGTTCGTCAGCACATACAACTCGCCCTCCGAATCTTCGCCAAAGGCGGTGATATAAAAATTCAGCTTCGCGTCCGGGTGACTGGTCAGTGCGAGTTCTTTCATCATCCATTGACCCGATGAATCGGCGGGCCGGGCCGCGACAAACAGCACCGCCTGGGGCAAGGCCCAATTGCGCGACCAGTCGGCGAACACATAGTGCCCTTCCAACTGAGGCAGCGCCTTCCCCCGATAAACATACCCGCCAGTCACAGAAATGCCCTTCGCCTCGGGATCACGCGGGGAAGCTTTGAAATTCCTATACTCGATGATCGGGTCCAGCAGCGGCTCGCC
>CAZCUL010000631.1:0-6816 GCA_964501475.1 uncultured Verrucomicrobiota bacterium
GTTTATCGAGGTTCACAACGCGCAACCCTGGTTCGAGGAGTTGGGTGGGTGGCGAATCTCCGGTGCCGTCGATTATACGTTCCCCTCGAACACCGTCCTGCCATCCGGCGGATTCCTGGTGGTCGCGCGCCGGCCCGCCGATCTCGAGGCTGTTTATGGGGTGAGCGGCGTGCTCGGTCCGTTTGAAGATTCCGAAGCATTGCCAAACAGTACCGGCACACTTCGTCTGCGCAACGCGAGCGGCGCAATCGTCTATGAAATGTCTTACAGCGACAGCGCTCCTTTTCCGGCTGCGGCCGACGGCGCCGGCCACTCGCTGGTTCTGGACCGTCCGAGTTACGGCGAAAGGGACCCTCGCGCCTGGGAAGCAAGCGAACGCATTGGAGGCAGTCCCGGAACCGCCCGGGCAGATCGGCCGGTCATTACAACTCTCGCCCTGCCCGCTGGAGCAGGCTCTGTCAGCGGGGGAGGCAGCTACTCCGAGGGGAACGGCGTCACTGTGACGGCAAGCGCCGGCGCCGGGTTCGAATTCGTCAATTGGACAGAGGGCGGCAGGATCGTGAGCAGTTCTCCGAACTACAGTTTCAGAGCAGCCCAGGATCGAATTCTCCTGGCGCGCTTCAGGGAGTTGAATACCCCCGGCCGGCTGTTGCTCAGCTATACGCTGGGACCGACCCGGAACGACTTCGAGGGCTGGCTGGGAATGCAGATTACGATCAAAAATGCGCCCGTCATTGTCACCTCTTTGGGGCGCTACGCCGCGGCAAACAACAGTGGAACGCACCGTTTGAAATTGGTGCGCGCCAGCGACCAGAGCGATGTGCCTGGGGCCGCCGTGACGATCTCCATGGCCGGAGCGATCCCCGGACAGATGAACTACGCCTCGCTGGCCAGCCCGGTAACATTGCAGGCGAACACAACCTACTATCTGGTGTCGGAGGAAACCGTGGGTGGCGACCTCTGGCATGATTACCGTCAGATGCAGTTGACTGCGGCCGCCTTTGCCACCATCGACACACCTATCTTCTTTTTGAGCGGTACCTGGTGGGGATTACAGGGTGAAGTGAACAAGGGTTATGGCCCGGTGGATTTCCTGACGTCGGACGGCAGCCCCGTGACTTTGGGCGTGCAGACCGCCGTCTCTCCGCCGACGGGAGGCGGTGCCACAGGAGGAGGGAGTTTCCCGCCGGGAACGAGCGTGACGGTAGCGGCTCAGGCAAGCCCCGGATTTTCCTTCGAAAGCTGGACGGAAAATGGGGGGGTGGTCAGCCGCTCGAACACATTCACGTTCACTCTCACGGCCAATCGCGTGCTGCTGGCCAACTTCGTGCCGTCCTGGAGCGGCATTTGCATCAACGAATTCCTCGCCAACACCGATTCTCCTCAGCTCGATTTCGTCGAGTTCTACAACTACGGCGATACTCCCGATGACTTGAGCGGCTGCACGCTCTCCGACGATCCTCGAACCAACAAATTTGTCATCCCTCTAGGCACGGTGCTTCCGCCCGGCGGCAGGGTCGTCTTCTTTGAAACAAGCCTCGGCTTCGCCCTTTCCGCAGCGGGCGAACGGCTGATCTTGAGAAGTCCAGACGGTGCGCGGGTGTTGGACGCTGTAAATTTCGGCGCCCAGGAGTCCGCGGTGCCGACCGGGCGCTATCCGGACGGCGCGCCGGGATTCAGTCGTCTGGCTGTTCCCACCCCTGGCGAACCGAATGCGCCGCTGCGGATGAGCGACGTGGTCATCAACGAGATCATGTTCGATCCGGCAAGTGGAGATGCAGAAGAGGAGTACTTCGAGCTTTATAATCGCGGCAGTGGGCCCGTGAACATGGGCGGCTGGCGCATTCGCGGAGGCGTCTCGTTTGATTTTCCTCCGGGCACCGTCGTCGGAAGCGGCGCCTACCTGGTCATTGCCAGAAACGCCGCCCGGCTGCGCGCGAACGATCCGGGTCTGAACGCCGCCAACTCCCTTGGCGATTACGACGGGGGACTCTCAAATGCAGGCGACTCGATTCGTCTCCTCAGGCCGGAAACCAGCCTGAGCACGAATTTGTCGGGCCAGGTTTCAACGAACCTTATTTATCCAATCGTGGATGAAGTTGCCTACGGGCCGGGAGGACGTTGGACAACATGGGCCGCCGACGGGGGGAGCAGCCTCGAGTTGCGCGATCCTCGCGCGGACCGCCGTCTGCCTGCGAATTGGGGTGACAGTGACGAATCCGCCAAAAGCGAGTGGGTGACGGTGGAGGCGTCCGGCGTTATGGATAACGGTTATGCCGATGCGAACCAACTGCACATTACGTTGCAGGGCGAAGGCGAAGTTCTACTGGACGATATCGAAGTCATTCCGCTGGGCGGCGCCGACCTTCTTTCCAACGGAACATTCAATTCCGGAGTCGCGGGGTGGACGTTCCAGGGCAATCACAGCCTGAGCGGCTACGAACCCGTCCAGGGCTACAGTTCGCCCGGGTCGCTTCACGTTCGTGCTTCGGGCCGCGGAGATTCCGGCGCCAACCGCATCCGTACCCAGCTCCCCTACATTCTTGCCCCTGGCACCAGCGTCACCCTGCGCGCTCGAGTGCGCTGGTTGAGAGGCAATCCCAACGTTCTCCTGCGGCTGCGCGGAAACTGGATGGAAGCTTTCCGCTACACACTCTCCGCCAGGAACCTGGGCACTCCTGGACGCGCCAATACACAGGCCATCGAGAATGCCGGCCCTGCCATTACACAAGTCCGGCACCACCCCCCTATTCCCAAGGTGGCTGAGCCGGTCCGTGTCCTCGCCTACGTCAACGACCCCGATGGATTGGCCCGCGTCGCTGTCAACTATCGGGTCGATCCCTCCACCAATCTTCTGACCGCACCCATGACGCACCATGGAGGCGGGCTTTATTCGGCCGTTATTCCAGGGCAAAGCGGCGGAGTCATCGGCGCCTTCCATATCCAGGCCACCGATAACTTCCCTCTCCCTGCCACCGTTGTTTTTCCCGAAGGCGCGAGGGAATGTTTGGTTCGGTGGGGCGATACCGAGATTTCTGGCAGCCTGGGCACTTACCGCCTCTGGATCAGCCAGACCAACCTGAACCGCTGGGTGGCCGACGAAAAAATGAGCAACCACCCCAAAGACCTCACCTTCGTCTATGGCGCAACCCGGCTGATCTACAACGCGGGGGGCTTTTTCCATGGCGGACCGTTTCACTCCGGACACTATGATTCGCCTGTCGGGATCAGTTGCGACTACGAGTGCGTGCTCCCCGGCGACGAGCCTTTGCTGGGCGAGACGGAGATCAACCTCTTTCGCCCCGGCAATAACGGGATCGATGCGAGCGGCCAACGGGAAATTCACGCGTATTGGTTGGCGGGCCAGTTCGGCCTTCCCTTTTCCCACCACCGGCCGGTCTTTCTTTACGTCAACGGGCAGCGTCGGGGAACCGTGTTCCACGATGTCCAGCAAGTGAACGGAGATTTTCTCCGGCAATGGTTCCCGGACGACTCGGGCGGTGCTCTGCACAAGGTGGCTGCAGGATTTGAGTTTGGGGACAGGGCATCCGGAGATCTGGAACCCGGCTTTGCAGTCATCGGCTCAGACCTGGCGCCTTACCTCACCACGGGCGGGAATAAGAAACTGGCCCGTTACCGCCAGACTCTGCCATTGCGTTCCTCTCCCCCCACGGAACAGAACAATTACACGCCGCTGCTCGACTTGGTGGATATTGTGAACACGCCCGCGCCGCTCGGCAGTGCAGCCTATACGACCGCGCTCAGTCAGGCTGTCGATGTCGAAGAGTGGTTCAAAATCCACGTCAGCCAGCATCTTTCGGGAAACACGGATAGCTTTTCCTACGGCGGAGGCGCAAACGGCTTCCTCTATCGTCCGGAAAGCGGGCCCTGGCAGTTGCTGGCCTGGGATGTCGATCAGGCATTCACCGGCTCGCCCACCGATCCGAACCTGTTTGGGATTGGCGGCGCGGAGCACGGGCCGCGCAACGATCATCCCCCCTTCAGGCGCATCTACTGGCAGGCGCTTATTGAAGCGGCTCAGGGCATGATGGCCCCGGAGCGTTCCAATCCAATCATCGATGCCCGATACCAGGCAATGGTCGCCGCCGGCGCAACCGTGGCTGATCCGCAACCGATCAAGGACTATATCGCCTCCCGCCGTTCGTTCATTCTTTCAATGGTCGCGTCGAACCAGTCCGCGTTCGCCATTACTTCACATGGTGGAGGCGATTTCAGCACCAACGCCAACCCAGCCCTCATCACCGGCACCGCGCCACTCGAAGTACGCTCCTTTCTCATCAACGGACTGCCTCATCCGGTCGCCTGGAGTTCGAACGGCGTTTGGATGATCGAGATACCGCTCAAGTCCGGGGCCAACGCCTTGCAAATCGTGGGAGTCGATGCGCAAGGCAATCCGGTTCCAGGCGCGTCCGCCGCCATTACGGCAACCTTCACCGGGATGGAAGAGCCGCCCGTCGCCGTCCGCATCAACGAGTGGATGGCCGACAACGTCAGCGCACTGCCCGATCCGGCCGATGGCCGTTACGAGGATTGGTTCGAGCTTTTCAACCAAAGCACCGAGCCGGTCGATCTCGGCGGCTATTTCCTGACCGACGACCTTCAAAACGTGACCAAATGGCCGATCCCCGACGGGACCACGATTCCGCCGGGCGGCCACCTCCTGATTTGGGCCGACGCCAGCCCGGACCAGAATCTGGCTGGTGAATCCAGTCTCCACGCCAACTTTGCCCTGTCAAAAGCGGGGGAAACCATCGCACTCGCCACACCGGAAGGGAGGATTCTGGATGTCGTGCAGTTCGGGCCGCAGATTTCAGATGTCAGCGAAGGCCGTTTCCCGGATGGCGCCTCGGCCATTCATTCCATGACCAATGCCACGCCCGGTTCGGCCAATACGCTTTCCGGGAACACACCGCCGGTCTTGGCTGCGATCCCAGACCAGACGGTCGATGAAGGGACGTTGTTGGAGATATTCGCAGTGGCCAGCGACACCGATGATCTTACTTTTAGTCTGGACGCGGGAGCGCCTGTCGGAGCCTGGATTGATCCCGGCAGCGGAGCATTTACCTGGATCCCCGACGAGCAGCAGGGGCCCGGCACCAACGTCATCACCGTCCGCGTAACCGACAATGGGTCGCCGCGCCTGAGCGCCACCCGCGCTTTCAGGGTAATCGTCAACGAGGTGAACCGCGCGCCGTTGATTTCCTTCATTGGCACGCAGCGCGTGACGGAACACGGGACACTGGTTCTCTTCAATCTGGCCATCGACCCGGATTCTCCCCGAAACAATCTTACATTTAACGTCACGCCGGATGCGCCGGAAGGAGTCCGCATCAACCCCTTCGGCGGAGGCGCCCTCGTCTGGACCCCCAATGAGGCCCAGGGCCCCGGCACAAATCGGATCACACTCCAGGTTATCGATGATGGAATTCCCAATCTCAGCGCCAGCCGTATTATTACCGTCATTGTGGACGAGGCCAACGCCCCGCCCCACCTCGAACCCATCGCGGATCAATCGGTGGTGGCGGGAACTCTGCTCAGGGTCACTCCCGTGGCCAGCGACAACGACCTGCCGGCAAACGTTCTTTCCTTCGAACTCGAGGCGGGCCCAAATGGCGCCAGCGTGAACCCCTTCAACGGCGCCTTCACTTGGGCAGTGCCGGCCGACATGTCTCCTGCCGTTTATCCGGCGACCATTCGTGTTCGGGACAACGGCATACCTGTTCTAAGCCACGCCCGAGGCTTCAACATCCGGGTCTTTCCGCAGCCGCGCCTGCGCGTGGATGCGTCTGAATTGCAGGTGCTGCTTTCCTGGGATTCGGTGACGGGAAAGACCTACCGCGTCGAGTTCAGCGAGTCTCTTCCCGGGATCAGTTGGCAGGCGTTGCCCGGCGACGTCACTGCCAGCGGAACGGTTTCAAGCAAGCTGGACGTGCGGGCGCAGCAGCAACGTTTTTACCGGTTGCGCCTGCTCCCCTGAATTCGCGCACCCGCTTTACCGGGGGAGGCTGGGTAAGTCCAATCCGGGCTGCCCTTCTCCCCGCTCGTGCCTCCCAGGGAGAGGGAGTGCCGACGCTGGCCCGACCGTTCGCGGTGAGTGCCCTGATTAAGGCCCTATGGCTTCAGGACTGTCGCATCTTCATCAATCCTCTGCTTCTCAGCGCGCACCTCCATTCAGTTTATGGTTCATCGCTTCCACGAGTTCCTTGAGCTGATTCACGGACTCCCTCAACTCCGCGTTCTCCGCCCTCAGCTCCTGAATTCTGAATTCTGACTTCTGAGTTCTGGTTTCCACCTTCTGATTGAGCCCCTGAATGGCCGCCAGCGCCACGCCATCGGCGTCCACAGTGGCGATGTGCTTGGCGTCATGGCCGAGGCCGAAGGCCGCTTGGAAATCCTGCGCCACGGGGCCCAGGTGGCGGACCGCATCCTCGTCGTCCTTGAACTGCCAGGTGGTGATGGCCAGGGCGGCCACCTTGGCCAGCACGTCCGCGACATTGACTTGCGCGAACGATTCCTTCGCATTGCGGTCGCTGGTGTTGACGAAGATTTCTCCCTCGACCCGGTCGGTAAAGACGAAGGCATCAGCGCTGTCGTCCCAAAAGAGGCGTTCCCCTGTGGTGCCACCGTCTTCGAAGAAGTAGATGGACTGGTCGCCTTCCGCGTCACTCATGCGGACATCGCCGCTCAGATAGAGGGTCTGGTTGACTTCCAGGTCGGCGTTGACGAACAGGTCGTTGGAATTGCTGATGTCGGGGGAGCCGGGCGCGGGATCGGAATTGCCGAAGTAGTGGTAGG
>CAZCUL010000632.1:0-5699 GCA_964501475.1 uncultured Verrucomicrobiota bacterium
AATGGCATCTCGGATCAGGAGATCATCATCCGGCACAGCGAGGATTTGACGAAGCCATCGTGACCAGGGGCCGGCATTTTGGTTTTCGAACCGATCCCATGACGGACTACGAGGACGGAACCTACCTGGCGGATTTCCTGACCGGGAAAGCTGTCGAGTTCATCGAACGTCACAAAGACAGGCCATTCTTTCTTTATCTGCCGCACTTTGCGGTGCACTCGCCGTATCAAGCCAAGCCGGAATTGATCGCGAAATATGAGAAGAAGCGCGGAGCGGACGGCCATACCAACGCGGTTTACGCCGCCATGATCGAGAGCATCGATCAGAGCGTTGGACGCGTCATCGAGAAGCTCGCTGAACTGGGGCTGGCCGGGAAGACTGTGGTCATCTTTTCGTCGGACAACGGCGGCGTGGGGAGCTACAGCGACACCGGCGGGAAAGGGGTGACGGACAATGCGCCGTTGCGGGGAGGGAAAGGCACACTCTACGAGGGTGGGGTGCGCGTGCCGTTTATTGTGCGATGGCCGGGCATGATTTCAGCCGGGACGACCTCTGACGAACCGGCCATTCATGTGGACCTCTTTCCAACATTTATGGAATTGGGCGATGTGGACGCGCTGGTTTCACAGACGCTGGATGGTGAAAGCCTGGTTCCGCTTTGGCGAGACCCCGGCGCCCGGCTGAAGCGGGAGGCGATCTACGCGCATTTTCCGGGTTACCTGGAAGGTTACGGCACTCCGGAGTGGCGCACTACTCCGGCAGGGACAATTCAAATGGGAAGTTTTAAGCTGCTGGAGTTCTTCGAGGACGGCCGGCTCGAGCTTTACGACCTGAGCAGAGATCTTGGGGAGCGCCATAACCTGGTTCGCGAACGGCCCGGGAAGGCCGGGGAACTGCAACGGCGCCTGGCAGCGTGGCGTGAAGAGATTGGCGCCGCCATGCCGCGGGCCAAAACAAATTGAGAACTCAGCACAAGGCGCATTCAGCGGCGGGGAAACCGGTCAGTGACGCCGGTTTTTCGCTGTCGGGTCTGGCTGCGCCGCACGGGAGAGATTATGACCATACGCATCACGACGGAACAAGAGCGGCGCTGGATGGGGAAAGTCGCGGTTTCGCTGCTGGCGGTGCTTTGGACTTTTATTGAAGGGCAGCCCTGCTCCGCGGCCGAGTCCGATTCCACCGCGCGCAAACCGAACATTGTTTTCATTCTCGCCGACGACCTGGGATACGGTGATCCCGGTTGTTATGGGCAAGAGAAGATCCGCACGCCAAACATCGACCGGCTGGCCGCGGAAGGGATGCGCTTTACGCAACACTATTCAGGCAGCCCGGTTTGCGCACCGTCGCGTTGCGTGCTCATGACGGGCAAACATCCGGGACACGCCTGGATTCGCAACAACCGCGAAGTGAAACCGGAAGGGCAGCCCCCGATCCCCGATGATGCATTTACGGTGGCAGAAGCGCTCAAAAGGGAAGGCTACGCGACGGGAGCCTTTGGCAAATGGGGTTTGGGTTTCCCTGGCTCGGAAGGCGACCCGCTCGAGCAGGGGTTCGATCGCTTTTACGGCTACAACTGCCAGCGTCACGCCCATAATTTCTATCCCACTTATCTTTGGGATAATGCCCGGCGTGTCGATCTGGCGAATCCCGCGTTTGCGGCGCACCAGAAATTGCCGGCGGAAGCGGGCGCAAATGATCCTCAGGTTTACCGACGTTATTCCGGCAAGGACTACGCGCCCGATTTGATCGCCGAGCAGGCTTTGCAATTCATTCGGGCGAATCGGGAGCGGTCCTTCTTCCTTTATTTTCCCACAACCGTGCCGCATCTGGCTTTGCAGGTGCCGGAAGATTCCCTTGCGGAATACAAAGGGAGATGGCCTGAAACGCCCTACCAGGGCGAACGGGGTTACTTGCCGCACTTTACGCCGCGCGCCGCTTATGCAGCCATGATCACCCGCATGGATCGCGACGTGGGCCGGATGACGGCATTGGTGAAGGAACTCGGCCTGGATGAGCAAACCATCTTTGTGTTCACCTCGGACAATGGCCCGCTCTACAACCAGCTTGGCGGCACAGACACGGATTTCTTCGAATCAGCGGGGCCGTTGCGCGGGCGAAAAGGGTCCGTTTACGAAGGCGGAATTCGCGTGCCCCTGATCGTGCGATGGAAAGGCCGGATCAAGGCGGGGACCGTTTCGGATCGGGTAACCGGCTTTGAGGATTGGCTTCCGACACTGATGGAGTTGATAAATGCGAAAGCTCCAGTTCCTGCTCTGGATGGAATCAGTTTTGCCCCGACGTTGTTCGGGAAAAGGCAGGCGCCGCGGCCATTTCTCTATCGCGAGTTTCCCGCGTATGGGGGCCAGCAGATGGCGCGTGTGGGAGACTGGAAAGGCGTCCGGCAGACCCTGCTGACGCGAGGAAAGCCGCCCGATCTCCAAATCGAGCTGTACGATCTGAAGGTGGACCCGGCCGAGCGGAACAATGTGGCTTCCGGGCATCCCGAGGTTGTCGCCCGCATTGAACGCGTCATGCAAAGAGAACATGATCCCTCGGAACTGTTTCCCTTTCCCGCCCTGGATCGGCTGAAGAGGAAGGAGTAGTCGGTTTCGAGCACGCAGCCTTGCGGTCGCTCGGCGGAATGCGTACGGCCAGATTTCACCCAATGACCAGCAACGACTCAGCCGGACGGGAACTGGCCAAACAAGTCCTCTTTGGGCCAGTCGGTCACCGAGTCAGCCGCCCGGTAAAGGATCGGGTCGATTTCCCGGTCACGTTCGCGCGAGTTGTCCGAACGCTGGTTAAACAGCATGGCGTAGCAGATTCGATCCGCGCGCCGGACCAGCAAGGTGTAAGTGCCCGGCAGACTGCCTGTGTGCCAGAGGTTGAAGCGCCCTTCGCTCTTGGGCCGGACCGACCAGCCACACCCATAATAATGGGCCTCGACCGTTCCATCTGGCCGGCGTGAAACCGGGGCCGGTGGTGGCGCAGTCATGACTGCCATTGTTTCGGGCTTGAGCACGCGCTGCCTTGCCGAGGCATCAAAGGCGGCGGCAAATCGCGCCAGGTCCACTGCCGATGCAATCCAGCCTCCATGCGCGTCCATGGATTCGAGACAAAAGCCGCCATAAGGCCAAGGCACTTCCCCTGGGCAGGTGTCAAAGACACTTTTCGCGCTCCTCTCGCCCGGCATGTAATAGCAGGCTTCGCCATCCGCGCGCCCCGCCTCGAGGGAGGCGCCGATGCGCATGGAGGCAATTCCGAGCGGCTTCAGAATCTCATCGCGCACGAACTGTTCGTAAGGCTGCCCGGCCACCTTCTCGATGATGCGCCCGAGCACGCAATACCCAAAGTTCGAGTAGGCATAGCGGTCGCCGGGATCAAAATCGAGCGGCTGCCCGAGCATGTACCTTATGATGTGCCTGGGCATGGCCGGGCTCGGAACGCTCAGATCGGAGGCAATCTCCCGGCTTCGGAACATGGGGTCGTAGCTTTTGTCGCGATCCCATCCGGCAGTGTGCTGGAGCAGTTGGAGAAGCGAAATCCGTTTCAAACGCTCGTCCGATTTTGCCTCGTTCGAGGCGGGAACAGCGGCCAGCTCGAATGCCGCAGAGTCCAATGACAGCTTTTTCTGCTCCAGCAATCGCAATATCGCCACGGCTGTGATCGGTTTCGAGATGCTGGCAATGCGAAACAAGGAGGCGGGCGTGGCGCGAATTTCCTTTTCTTTGTCGGCCCAGCCGAATCCGCGAGCGTGAACCAGGCGGCCATCTTTCACGACAGCCAAAGCCGCCCCCGGAATCCGGCGATCCTCCATGAACTCTATGATCTTCCCGTCAAATGCGCCGGCAGGCGTCACTTTCGCCGCATTGCTTTCGGCCGCGGACACGCCCAAGGCGGCCAATGCGGCCGCTTGGATGAATCGGCGCCGGCTGCACGCGGCGAAACAGCGCGGGCCTATGTCTTGTAGCTTCTTCATGTTCGTCAGTACTGACGGCGAATAATGACTGATTGCCGGCTGCCGATCAACTTCCTCCTTCTCCTCTGCGCTTCCTCCGCCTTCAGGCATGAAGTATGGAATCCCGCCTTCAGGCGGTGGGGCGCACGCAGACATGATGACTCGAATGGGGCGATGCTGGCGGCGTTGGGTTTCAGGGATAGGACCGCCCAAAGCAATATGCAGATGATCGAATGGCAACGTGCGGATAAAGATGCGGCGATTTGGTTACAGGCAAAATGAGCAGGGAAAACTGAGGGCGCCGAGGGCTTACGAAGAAGCGAAACGCCGGAAGAATAGTCCGCTTGCGTAAGTAACCACCCTGCGGTAGTTTCGAAGTCGGTTGCCATGTGCAAAGTTAATTCGTCCCTTTACTACGTTCAAAAACAGCCTGCTGTCGTGGGACATCATAGTCCCGGCAATACCCGCTGGGTTCCTAACACGGATGTTTATGTTACCGAGTCGGTCCTGGTCGTTAAGGTCGAACTGGCGGGAATGCGGCAGGAGGACCTGGAGTTGACGGTGGAAGGCAACCGGCTGATGATCAGCGGCCAGCGGCCCGATGGTTGTCGCGCGCCGAAATGCAAATTTCTGGTCATGGAGATCAATTACGGCTCCTTTGAGTGCGTCATCGAAATCCCTCCCGGCTACGACCTGAGCCATGCGCAGGCCTCCTATCAAAATGGCTTTCTCCGTGTTGAAGTTCCTCAAATCAAGCGCCCTGCTCCTTCTAAAACTGCTTCGCTCACTCTCGGCGACAAAAAATAAGCTCGCTGAACTTTTGTGGGCGTTGGTGCATCTAACCTTCAAAGGGCCTGAGGATGACATCGCCCGATACTGAATTAATTCGCATCATGGGGACTGCTTCCGGCAGTTCGGAAGCCCCTCCCCGCCGTTCTGCTCCCGAGGTGCTTCCCACCGCGCTGCCGGTGTTGGGCTTGTCGGACATCGTCATTTTTCCAGGCATGGTAGCTCCATTGCTTGTCGAGACGCCCCAAAGCATCCGGCTTATTGACGACGTGGTGGAAGGCGACCGGCTTCTGGTGCTGGTCTTGCAGCGGCGGGCGGATGTGGAGAACCCGGCTCCCGAGGACTTGTGGGAAAGCGGCTGCGGCGCTCGTGTCCTCAAAATGCTCAAGTTCCCGGATGGCTCAGTGCGAATCCTCACGGAAGGGCTATGGCGAATTCGCATTAAGGAATACGAGAGCCAGACGCCGTATTTGCGCGCCAAGATTGAAGTGTTGAAGGAGCGGACGGACGAGAGTGTCGAGTTGACCGCGCTCCATCGGCACATTCACCAGCAATTTCAGGAGATCATCAAGCTGACTCCCTCCATTCCGGACCAGGTCAAGATTGCTGCTCTGAACACGGATGCCTCCGGAACATTGACCGACCTGATCGCCCCCAATTTGAATCTGGACCTGGAGGAACGGCAGCGTCTGATCGAGATCGGCGATGTCAAAGAGCGGCTGCAGCGTCTCAAGCCGCTCATGGAGCGCGAACTCGAAGTCCTTTCCATTACTTCCAAAATTCAAAGCGAAGTGTCGAACAGCATGGCCAAGAGCCAGCGCGATTTCTTCCTCCGAGAACAAATTCGCGCCATTCAACGCGAACTGGGCGACTCGGACCCCAACGCCGGGGAAGTCCAAACGCTCCGCGAACAAATTGAATCCAACCAGTTGCCGGAGGAACCCCGCCGGAT
>CAZCUL010000633.1:0-2647 GCA_964501475.1 uncultured Verrucomicrobiota bacterium
AAACGCCGCTGGAGTCGACGCCACTAGCTTTAAAGGACACATGTCCTTGATTCGGCACCCCCAGTCTCAAGATCTTGAAACAGGGGGAGGCGGAACGGCGAATTAGCCTTCAGATGCAGGCTATCGACGTCAAAGATGACAGGTTTAGAAGACCTTGATTGGCTTTGCACCGGGTGGCGTCATTGTAACTTCACCCCTCGATTTTCCCAACCAACTCATTCTCAAGCTGGTGGAGCCGAGGGGATTCGAACCCCTGACCCCCACAATGCCATTGTGGTGCTCTACCAACTGAGCTACGACCCCAGCCAGGAGCCGAACGTTAGAAATGACCTCCTGCTTTGTCAAAGGATATTCTGGCGGAGGCGATGGCGGAAATGATTCGTAACATACTCGACGCGGGGTAAAGACCGGGGATAAACTCGCTGAAACAAACCAAGAATATGGCAAGTCTTCGAACACGAAAATCTCGCACCGCAAGGCCCGCCGCAAAAAAGGGCGCCCGTCCAGCAGGAAAGGTCAAAAGGTCTTCCAAACAAAAGAAGGCGAAGACCGTCCCGGTCATCGTCCCGTTGTAGGCATGCCGAGGTATCAGGGAGATCTCTTCCTTGCGTATTCTTTGGCGCTGACGGCGTCCAAAGCCGGTCGCAGCGCCGCTCTTTACGAGTACGATGGCGACTCGCGCCGGAACTCATGACTGACAGGATTCAACATCTGGTTCGGCTCTCGCGCGAGATCGGGCGGGAAGACCGCCAGCTTGCCATCCTGGCGGAGGGCAACACTTCAGCCAGGCTCGCCTCGGATCGCTTTGCGGTGAAGGCAAGCGGCGCGTCCCTCGCAAACCTGAACGCGGACGACGTCACGGTCTGCGATTTCGAGAGAACGCTGGCTTTGCTCGAACGTAAAAACATGAGCGACGAGGAACTGGAGACCTTGCTGATGGAAGCGCGGGCGGACGGCTCCGGGAAAAAGCCCAGTGTGGAAGCTGTCTTCCATGCCTGGCTGCTGAAACTGAAAGAGGTCGAGTATGTCGGCCATTGCCACTCGCTCTCGGCAAACCAGGTTCTGTGTTCGCCGCGGGCGCGTGATTTTGCGGAGCGTCGTTTATTTCCGGACGAGGTGGTCTGCTGCGGGAGGGCATCGGTCTTTGTGCCCTATTCCGATCCCGGTTTGCCCTTGGCGCGCGAGATTGGCGAACGCACGCGCGCTTTCATGGAGAAGGAAGGGTACGTGCCGCGGCTGATTCTGTTGCAGAACCACGGCCTGATTGCCTTGGGCGCCACGGCTGAGGCGGTCCTGGCGTGTCTGCTGATGGCAGATAAGGCAGCCGCGGTCTTCATGGGCGCCGCCGCCATGGGCGGGCCAAATTTTATGACGGCGCAGCATGTGGACCGGATCGCTTCCCGCCCGGACGAGGCCTACCGCCAGCGCGAGTTGAACCTGGCGCCCGGAACAACCCGTCCGCCCAAACCGGCATGAGAGTTCTCTCGGCTTCCGACCCCGGCGGGAGCGGGCCGGCCGCGGCCGGAAGCGCGCGACATTATCTGGCGTGCGATTTGGGCGCAGAGAGCGGGCGCGTGATGCTGGGTAGTTTGGATGGAGGAAGCGTGCGATTGGAAGAAATCCACCGATTTCCCAATTCTCCCCGGAAAGAAGGCGAGTCGCTGCATTGGGACATTGAGCAGCTCGTCAAAGAGGTCAAGACGGGCCTGCGCAAGGGCGCCGAGCGCGGGCTGCCGCCGGCCAGCATTGGCACGGATGCCTGGGGGGTGGACTACGTGCTCCTGGAGGAAGGCGGCGAAGCCGTGCAGCCGGTTTTTCATTACCGGGACCCGCGCGCGGAGCAAGGTGTAGCGGCGGCGTACGCGAAGGTCGATTGGGAAACGATCTACGAGGAAACCGGGATTCAATTCATGCCTATCAACACGCTTTACCAATTGGCCGCGGAAACACCGGAACGGTTGCGACAGGCGCGGTGGATGTTGGGAATCGGCGATGCGTTCAATTATTTTCTGAGCGGCGTGGCCAAAGCGGATGAATCGTTTGCCAGCACCACCCAGCTTTACAATCCGCGCGCCTGCGCATGGTCAAAGCGCCTGATCCAGGCGCTGAAATTGCCCGAGCGATTGTTTCCCCCAATCGTGCCGTGCGGCACGCGCCTGGGCCCCTTGCTGCCCGAGATAAAGGAAGAAACCGGCGCGTCAGACATGGAAGTCATCGCGGCCTGTTCGCATGACACGGGCGCGGCGGTCGTGGCCGTGCCCGCAACGGGCGACGACTGGGCTTACATCAGCTCGGGCACGTGGTCATTGATGGGAGTTGAGTTGCGCGGCCCCATCATCAATGATTTGTGCCGCGACCTCAATTTCACGAACGAGATTGGCTACGGGGGGTCGATTCGCCTTCTGAAAAACATTGTGGGCTTGTGGGTGGTTCAAGAATGCCGGCGCGCGTGGGCGGGCGAAGGGAACGATTACGAATACGCTGACTTGACGAGAATGGCGGCCGATGCGAAGCCGTTCGGCCCGCTGATTAATCCGACGGATGCGCGATTTGCCACCCCGGGCAACATGCCTGCGAAAATCGCTGATTACTGTCGGGAAACGGGGCAGGCGCCGCCGCACGAACCGGCGGAAGCAGTTCGGTGTGT
>CAZCUL010000634.1:0-4381 GCA_964501475.1 uncultured Verrucomicrobiota bacterium
GTTTGGATTGGCAGCCTCGGTCACCTTCCCCTCCGCATCGCAATACTGCCAAAGAATCTGCTGATTGGCCTTGAGCCGCTCGATGGTTTGGCTGTCCGCAAAGTAACAACCTTCGCCGTGGGAGACGGGAAGACGCGTTAACTGTCCGGCGTTGATTCGGTTTGTGAACGGCGAGTCCGGCGTCAGCGTTTTGAGAAAGACATGCTCGCAGCGAAATTGCAGGGAGCGGTTCGGCACCAGCGCGCCCGGCAGGAGGCCCGCCTCGCAGAGGATTTGAAATCCATTGCAGATTCCAAGAACCAATCCTTCCTCAACAGCGAATTGCTGCACTGCCTGCATGATCGGGCTGAAGCGCGCGATGGCGCCCGTGCGCAAATAATCTCCGTAACTGAATCCACCGGGAATGACGACAGCATCCGCATCCCTCAAGAAATGATCCTTGTGCCAGACAAGTTCCGCGGATTGTCCCAGAACTTGCAAGGCGTGGACTGCGTCCTGGTCACAATTGGAGCCTGGGAATTGGAGAACGGCGAAATTCATGCGCATGGGAGCATCCCGACATCGGTCTGGCCGAGACGGGAACACTTACTCGACTTGCAGCTCGTAGTCTTCAATGACCGGATTGCTGAGAAATTTATGGCAGGCGTCGTCCAGTTGCTTGCGGACCGCTTCCTTGTCTCCAGAAACCTCGATCTCGAGGTATTTGCCCACGTGCACCGCTTGAATACCGGAGTAGCCCATATGTTCCAATGCATTCTGGACCGCTTTACCTTGCGGATCCACCACCGCTCTTTTGGGAGTAATAATGATCTTTGCTTTCATTTGAACGTCGCCCGGCGCCGGGAATCTTGCGGCAAATTGCCCGACTGACCAGTTCTTTTTTGCCGGAGATCAGCCAAAGAAGCCGATTCACTTTCAAGAGGGCTTGCCGATGGGAACAGTCAGTCCTTGCTCGCAGGGGAGGATCGGCGGGCTTCAATCATTGGGTCTCAATCAGCCTGTCTTCGATGAATCACAACAATGCAATCATGACGAGCAACATTACAGTGCCGAAGCTGAAATTGGCCGTGCGATGGCAGCCCGGCGCCGAATTCATCGTCCAGTGCAAGGTAGTGCCCCCCAGTGCGAAACGCAGAGCCCGCCCATGCACGATTTGCATTTGCCTGAAGCCCGCGCAATTTCAGCCGCCCATACCGGCTTCGCAGCCCCCCTGCGAAGGCTGACCCCCTTCTCTTAACATCACGACTGTTCGCTTCTTGCAAGGTCTCGAAGAGAGACCGCGCAGTTTTTCGCTAAAGATTCATCGCTGCTAGCTCAGGGAGGCATTCGCGTCGTTAGCGCCTCTGCCGCCATTTCGCTGCATGGTTGGCGGATGGATGGGACTGTGACAGACTGCTTGCAGTTATGAGCATGGACTTTCTGGCGGGCGAAAGTGAGCGGATTTTCAAAATCCGAACCAAGGCTTCGGGCCCGGCCGGTGCTTTGCCCTTGACGGAGGAGATGCTGCGCGAGCGGGCGAGCGGCGATGTCTTCGGCCTTACCCAAAATGCCGGCATGGGATGGGAGCCCAGCGAAGTGGCGCGGAAACAATTCCTCATCATCAGCACACAAGGCGGGCTGCGCGCGCCGGACGGCCGGCCCATTGCGCTGGGATACCATACCGGGCATTGGGAAATCGGGCTGTTGGTCCAGGAAGCGGCCGTCGAGCTGCAGCGGCTGGGCACCCTCCCTTTTGCGGGGTACTGCTCGGACCCTTGCGATGGGCGCACCCAGGGAACCTCCGGTATGTTCGACAGTCTGCCTTACCGAAACGACGCCGCCATTGTTTTTCGGCGTCTGATCCGTTCGCTGCCGCGGCGAGGAGGGGTGCTCGGAGTCGCCACCTGCGACAAAGGCCTGCCGGCCATGATGATGGCGCTGGCCGGAATGAAACAGCTTCCTTCCGTCCTCATCCCGGGAGGAGTGACCTTACCGCCGGCTCAAGGCGAAGATGCGGGGGCGATTCAAACCATCGGAGTACGTTTTGCGCATGGGCTGATCTCTCTGAAGGACGCGGCAGAACTGGGTTGTCGCGCCTGTGCCTCTCCCGGCGGCGGCTGCCAGTTCCTGGGCACGGCTGCCACTTCGCAGGTTGTCGCCGAAGCGCTGGGAATGTCCTTGCCGCACTCCGCCCTGGCGCCTTCCGGCGAACCGGTGTGGAAGGACATGGCGGTGCGCGCTGCACGCGCCGTGTGCCATCTGGAAAAGAAAGGACTGGCTTTGAAGGATGTTTTGACGCCGGCCAGCATTCGAAACGCGATGGCTGTGCATGCCGCGGTGGGAGGGTCCACCAATTTGCTCCTGCATATCCCGGCGGTGGCGCACGCCGCGGGTTTGCCGCGACCGCGGGTCGAGGATTGGATTGCGGTCAACCGGCAGGTACCGAGAATTGTGGATGTACTGCCCAACGGCCCTCTCCATCATCCAACCGTGCGCCTCTTTTTGGCGGGAGGCGTGCCCGAGATTCTGCTGCATCTGCAACGGCTGGGAGCAATTGACACTTCTGTTCTGACGGTCACAGGGCAAACACTGCGCGATGACTTGAGCTGGTGGGAAAGCAGCGAGCGGCGGCGGCGATTCAGAGAGGTTTTGCAACAAGAGGATGGGGTGGAGGCTGATGACGTCATCATGTCACCAGAACGAGCAGCGGAACGCGGGTTGACCAACACCATTACGTTCCCGCGCGGAAACCTGGCGCCGGAAGGCTCAGTCATCAAAAGCACGGCTATCGATCCGGCATTGCTGGACGCGAATGGCGTTTATCTGAAGGAAGGCCCCGCACGCCTGTTTGTGCGCGAGACCGACGCGATTGCGGCCATCAGGAAAGGCCGAATCACCGCCGGAGACATAATGGTGCTTGCTGGATGCGGTCCGCTCGGCACCGGCATGGAGGAGACTTACCAACTGACATCGGCATTGAAACATCTGCCCTTTGGCAAGCATGTGGCGTTGATTACTGACGCGCGCTTCTCCGGCGTCTCGACCGGTGCCTGCATTGGACACGTGGGACCGGAGGCACTGGCTGGCGGGCCCATTGGCAAGCTTCAGAATGGTGACTGGATTCGCGTCGTCATTGATACGCGAAAGCTGGAAGGAAACATCGATTTTATCGGGGAAAGGGAGAGGCGGTTCACGCCGGAGGAAGGGGCGGAGATTCTGGCCCGCCGCCCGTCGCGCGCGGACCTTGCGCCAGCGGCAGATTTGCCGGACGACACGCGTTTGTGGGCCCGGCTTCAGCAGGCTGGGGGCGGGGCCTGGGGCGGGTGCGTGTATGACCTGGACGCCATTGCCGCCCGACTTGACGGCGCTCGAGGCTAGTGGCCGCCAGCCACGATCAGCTTTGCCATGGCAGCGGCGAACAAGGTCTGGATGTTCGGATGGCGAGAGAAGTTTTGCGGAGCCTGAAATCTCGCAGATGGCGGCGGACGCAAATCCACCTTCTTAAAATCCAGGACGACTTCCTTGCCGTCCTCCGCGAACTGCAGTTTGACAGGGAACTGATTCTCCGCCCGCCAGACAAGAACATTGAAATCGTGATTGCCCTGCCGGATGGTCACTTGCGATTTGGTGCAAGCACGCCCATTGACCGCTTCCCGCGCCAGGTAGGCTTCCGCGACCTTTAAGGCGGCAGGCTCAACCGAGGCAATGGCTTCCAACTCCGCGTAGGCGCCCAGCCCATGCGAAATGAAATAGGTCTGAGCTCTTTCAGGCAGGATAATGGCGCTGACCTTTTCAAGCCCGGCTTTTTTCAAAGCGGCCAGCCGTCTGGATGGCAATCGCTCGCTGCGAATCCTGCTCAGGTCAGAATCCGCGCGCAGCTTGCCCTTCAGCCAGAAAATGGAAAGTGGAAGCGTTTCTGTTCGACCCTTCTTTTGGACGGTCAGCTCGACTTCGGCAGTAAAGGCGTCGTTGCTGCCCAGCAACCGCGACATACTGGCTGCCAACCGCCCAGGGTCCAGTTTGGCCTGCAAACTCGTTTCCATGCTGGAAACAAGCGTCGCGACGAAGAATGCTAGGCAACAGAAACGCATGGCTAAGAACTCAATTCGACTCGACCATAGCGCAGGCTGAAACGTATTCAAATTGTTAAATTCGCTGCTGAAAGGCGTGCCACACTCGGAACAATCATAGAAGAGAAAGCCTTTTCAAAACCGGTGTAATGGTGCTACCTACTCTCGGATTATGCTCGATCAGCGCAGACGCCTCATCCTGTTGACGAGTCTTGGAATCGTTGCCGCGTGGCTGCTGGCGTGGGCCGGTTACGGATATTTCCGGCACAGCGCCATGACCGCCGAAAAGCTCCAGGCATATATGCAGAGGGCCGATTTAAACGGGCTCTCAG
>CAZCUL010000635.1:0-6561 GCA_964501475.1 uncultured Verrucomicrobiota bacterium
TGTTGCCGGCTGCGACAACCTCGTTTGAACCAGGCTAATTTGTTGGCCGATGCCTCCAAGAACACGCTGCATCCAGAAAGGCGCCCAATGGAGCTCAAGCCCAAATAATACGTATGCGGGGCACTTGACAACGAAGGCCTGGCATGGCCTGATGAAAATTGGATTACGGCTTAGAATAGATTTCGGGCAAAGTCGTGAGTTGTTCTTTTTAGCCCAAACCCTTTCGGGGCGGATTCGTGAGGATTCGTTTCGGAAATCCACGTAATCCTACTAATTAAATTCGAAATTCCCCGGGCTTCCGGTCATCCCCTGATCGAGAAGCCCGTTTTTTTGCCAATCGTCCGCATCATCGAGAGCCGATCAAACGCATTGAGTTTTAACAGGCTTCCTTTGAAAGTCTCCGCGATGCTAACGAGCCAGTTCATCGCAGCGCCGGATTCGCAATCGCGGAGACTGATGGTGGTGTTGCATGGGCTGGGCGATAGCGCATCGGGTTATCTTTGGTTGCCGCCCGCGCTCGACTTGCCCTCGATGAACTATCTCCTCGTAAACGCGCCCGACCGCTATTACAGCGGGTACGCCTGGTACGATTTCACGGGCGATGCTGCTCCGGGAATCGAGCGGAGCCGGAAGGCGCTTTCAGCATTGTTTGATACGCTTCCCGCTAAGGGATTCCCAACCGGGGAAACCACGCTTTTCGGGTTTTCTCAAGGGTGTCTCATGATCATCGAGGCCGGCTTGCGCTACCCTCATCGATTCGCGGGCCTCGCAGGGATCAGCGGTTACGTATTCGATCCCGAAAGACTGATTAATGAACTCTCGCCTGTGGCGTTGCAGCAGCGGGTGCTCTTTACCCATGGAACACAGGATCCGTTGATCCCGTTTGCCGAGGTTCGCGAGCAGATCAACGCTTTAAAGGGCGCCGGACTGCGAATCGATTGGCATGAGTTCGTCAAAGCGCACACGATCGCCGGGGAGGAAGAGATCAATCTCATCCGCAAGTTTGTAGTTGCCGGGTACGAGGCGCCTTGAATCGGGCAGGGGTAAGTCTCGGGTAACGACGGATTTACGTGCCTCCGAGCTTAAACGAGGGTGAGACCGGTCCGATGATCCAACATGATCGCGATTCTCCGCCCCGACCCGATTGCTCGTTGTCTGCGTCATCCGCGTGCCATCCATCAAATGGTGATCGTCCTGGTTTCCATCCTTGCACTTTTCCCGTCCATTGCGGCCCTCGCGGCGCCGGCGAATGACAGTTTTGCGGATGCCGCCGCCCTCTCCGGTTTGATCGGCGCGGTCAACGGTTCAAATGTGGGCGCCGGCAAAGAAAGCGGCGAACCGGATCACGACGGCCAACAGGGCGGCGCTTCCATTTGGTATCTATGGAGTGCGCCCGCCGATATCGAGGTCACTTTCACCACGGCCGGCAGCGCTCTCCCCGGCGGCGTGGACGCCCTCGATACGTTGTTGGCAGTTTATACGGGCAACACACTCGGGGGTCTCGAGATTGTGGAAAGCAACGACGACAGCGCAGGCGAGGTGACCAGTCGCGTGACCTTTCAGGCTGTCGCGGGCGTCACATATTGCATCGCGGTGGACGGCTTTGACGGTGTAAGTGGATCGATCCGCCTGGAATGGCTGGCACGCCCGTCAAATGATCGTTTTGACGACGGAGCCGTCTTGTTGGGCGTCGAAGGCGCTGTGACGGGCTCGACCGTGGGTGCGGGTTCTGAACCCGGGGAGCCTGTGCACGGCAACACTGCGGGGGGCCAATCAGTTTGGTACTTTTGGAGCCCGTTGGAAAGCGGCCAGGCAACCTTCAACACTTTCGGCAGCGCCTTTGATACCGCATTGGCGATTTATACAGGTTCTCTGGTTAACAGCCTCACTTCGGTGGCACACAACGACAATGCCGAAGGAACCAATGCCAGCCAGGTCACCTTTACCGCTCATGCCGGTGCGATTTACCGGATTGCTCTGGACGGTGCCCACGGCGAGAGCGGGAGCTTCGTTCTGAGCTGGGAAATGGAGCTGGCCAGCCCGTCCAACGACCATTTCGAAAGCGCGCAGACAATCTTCGGACCCGCCGGACAATTCTCAGGCAATAACCGCCGAGGCACGCGCCAGTTGAACGAGCCCCTGCACGCGAACAGTCCCGGAGGCCGATCCGTGTGGTTTCAATGGGTGGCGCCCGCAGATGGATGGGTCGTATTCGATACTCGAATTACCGGCGCCGATACGGTTTTGGCGGCCTATTCAGGAAGCCAACTTTCCGCGTTGAGTCTGGCGGATGAGAACGATGACATCGATGGTGGAGTGGCAAGTGAAATCAGATTCCCGACTACGGCGGGCGAGGCATATTTTGTGGCCATTGACGATAAGGAGGGCGGCAGCGATTTTGTTTTGCAATGGAGTTACGTTGGCGCCACAGCTCCGAACAACCACTTCGTCGATGCGCTGCCGATCCTCAATTCTGCAGGAACCATGACGGCCATCAATATGGTGGCGGACAAGGAGGCCGGCGAACCGGACCACGCCAACAATCGCGGTGGCAGATCGATCTGGTATCGCTGGCAATCCGCAGTGGGCGGGCAACTGAGCTTTTCAACGGCTGGCAGCAACTTTGATACGTTGCTCGCAGTATATTCGAGCAATTCGGCAGACCTCGCGACGCTCGGCCCCGTGGTTAGCAACGATGATGCAGCCGGGGATTTGACGAGCGCTGTCAGCTTCGAGGCTCAGAGCGGCGCAGTGTATTACATAGCCATTGATGGATTCAACGGGGCTGGCGGGACAGTGGTCTTGAATTGGAACGGTCCGCCGCCGGATGGGGCTCCGGTGCCCTTAACCATCGAGCGGTTGCACGATGGTAAAGTGGTCATATCCTGGCCGTCTGGAGCCAGCGGCGGCTTTTTGGAAAGCTCAGCGACCTTCGCGTCTGGGGCGACATGGACCCCGGTCAGCCCTTCTGCAGCGCTGGTTGGAGACCGCCTGGTGGTCACAAATCAATCCTGGGACGGGCTCCGATTTTATCGGCTGAGGAAGTAGTCCAGAGCCAGTTTTCCCTGAGGATTTTTCCCGGTCAGCGGACGAGTTTGAGCGGTGGACTGGGGCTGTCCGATTCTGATGCAACTTTTGTCCCGGATCGGGGTCAAGATCGCTCAACTTGTCCCGGTGCCCGCCGAAGGAAAGAAACTGGCGGTCTGCTCGACACAGACCGCCAGGTAACAACTCAATTCCAGCGGGACGCTAAGCCAAAGCCCAGCGCTTGGAAGGCGGGACAAAGATGGGAATTCTTGTCTGCCTCATGAGGAAGCAGACGGAATGCGATACAATATTTCGGGGGACGAAATGTTGCATTGTTTTCATCGGGGTTTTTTCAGCACTCCTCATACCAAGCGGCCCTGCTCCGCATTGCCCTCAAAAAGCCGCGCGTTTCCAGCGATCACGCAGAACCGGGCTGTAATATTTGCCCCTCCAGCGCGGCAAAGAACAGCTCTACCTGTTGATTGCTCTCAACCTGTTTCTGACCGGCATGGCTCTGCGACCGGCGGCATGAATTCCAGTCATATGAATGGCCAATACGGCTGACGATGCTGACTTCAAGCGGCGACCCTCCCGCTCTGCCGGAGGAGAATTCCGGGCGTGTTGAGGCAGCGTTTCCTAAAAACTCAACCGAACCAGCCGTTCGCGCAGTTGGCCTTCCCAGCGATCAAGATAGCTGAAGAGCCGGTAGAGTTCTTCCACCTTTCGCAGCGGCAAGATTTCAGCACGTTTCGGGTCGCCCACCGGAGGAGCGCTGGTCCAGGCGGAATTCATGGCCTCGAGATTCTCGATCAATTCCCGTCGCCGCCGGGTGAGGCCCTGAAGACGCTCGTCAATCCGCTCGATCCACTCCTGGCCGCGCTCGAATCCCCGGACTTTGAGCAGCGGCGAAGTTACCTCTGCTTGTTCGCGCAAGAATTCGTCCACTTGGCGGCAGAGCGATCCCACAGCAAGGGAGAAGTCCATCATCTCACCGGGGACAGACTGCACCGCAATTGGTTTTGAGCCGCTCTCCAACTGCAAAAGATGAAGAAGGCGCGCCTTGGCATCCGAAAGACAGGTGTAGGCCGCGTTCAGCTCCGCCGCTCTTCCTTGTGCTTCCTTTTGATCGGCCGAACGACCGTGAAAACGATCGGGATGGACCCGGCCTGACATCTCAAGGAACTTGGACTTCAGCAATTCAGAATCAACCCAGGGGCGGCGCACTTCACCCAATAACACAAAATAGTCGGTCATGCCTGGACTGGTCCGCGGGCGGCGTTACGCGCTAAAGCTCTCGCCGCAGGAACACGTCGTGGCCGCATTGGGATTCTTGACCTTAAACCCCCCCTCTTGCAGCTCATCACTGTAATCGAGTTCGCTGCCGGTGACGTAGAGAGCGCTCTTGGGATCGACGACTACCCGGATACCGCCGCTTTCCACCAAAATATCCCGGCTGGCAGGCCCGTCCTGGAGGTCCATTTTGTATTGCATGCCGGAGCACCCTCCGCCCACCACCGCGATTCTCAAGACACCTTCGGGCCGGCCCTGTTTGCTCAGAAGGGTGGTAATTTTGTTTGCCGCGCTGGGAAGGACCTTCACAAGCCGTTCATCACCCACGCGATAATTCGGCGTTGCCACGGCGCTTTTGTTGACGTTTCCAGCAATCATTGTCCGATTCGACCCTAGCGGGATGCCGGCTGCCCGTCAATCGCTCCTCGCGACTTTTCGCGACTCGCGCGACTCGCCCGCGAAAAACTCGCGGTGCACAACCGCTGGATCGTGTAAAATAGATCGAATGCTAAACGCGGTTAAACTTTGGAAACTGAGAAGCACAGTCAAGAGCCCGAACCAAAATGAGGCTTATGCCGGCGTCCTCGAATTGGGGCGCTTGCGAACGACAGGCGCCGTGGACTTGCTCATTTCAGCCCTTGACCGCCAGGATGGCGTGGGACGCAGTGCTGCCCGCGAGCTCGGCAATATCCGTGATCCGCGCGCCGTCAAGCCTCTCGCGGCCGCTCTCGAAAACCAGCACATTAACCGCGCTGCCGCTGAAGCGTTGGTCCGCATAGGCGGCCCGGCGGTTGAAGCTTTGATTTCCAGTCTCGGCCATACAGACCCCGTGGTGCGGATGCTGGCGGCGGATGTCCTGGGTCAGATTGGGGATAAACGAGCCATCAACCGGCTGGTGGATGTGCTGCAAGGCGACCCTGAATATGCCGTGCGCACCGCTGCCGCCGCGGCGCTCGGTCACTTGAAGGATTCGCGTGCGGTTTGGGCCCTTGTGGGCGTTTTAAAGCTGCGCGACGAGGCCGCTCCCGAACGGCATGCCGCCCTGGAAAGCTTGCGCCAGGCGGCCAATCTGGCCATGCGCCGGATCGGCGACCCGTTTGCAGTCAAGGCCCCGGCAAATGCCGCGCCGGGGACAGCCGAAGCTGCCGTCGCCAAGCTGGAGAGCGAACTGGCGGCCGCGGAACTGCATCCGCGCCTCTTGAACGATTTGTCCCTCCTGAGCGAAAACGAGCTGGCGGATGTTCTCAAAGAGTTGATCGCTGCCAGCGAAGAAGTTTCCTGGGCGAAGCTCGAAAGCAGGGAACCGATGTTGCCGCCTTACTTTCAGGCTTACGATCAGCGCCGCGAAACAGCCGAGCTGATTGGCGCCGAGTTAAACCGGCGCGGTGGAACGAAACTAATGAAGGAGCTGTGGGTGAAAGACCTCGCAAGCTATGCAGCCATCCGCAACTGGTGGCAAGGCATCGGCGGCTGGCAATAAAGTTATTCCAAGCCAAGAATGCGCCGTCCCTCCTGAGTAATCATTGATTGATGCCAGGGCGGGTCCCAGACAATATCGACGTGGGCTTCTTCCACACCTTCAAGGCTCGACAGCTTCTCCTGCGCGTCCGTGGCGATCACAGGCCCCATCCCGCAGCCCGGCGCGGTCAAGGTCATCTTGACGTTCACACGCGCCGCGCCTGTTCCCAGCTTCTCCACGTTCATGTCATAAACCAAACCCAAATCAACAATGTTGACCGGGATCTCCGGATCGTAGCAGGTCCGCAGCACTTCCCAAATGTTCTCCTCTTTTATATCCGCGGAGCTTTCGCCGGCTGGCTTGGTTTCCTCGGATATCTCTGACTGCAGTCCCAGCGCGTCTGCGTCCCTGGCAGCGATGCGAAACAGGCCGCCGGGAGCCTGCACGGTATAGGTTCCGCCCAGCGTCTGCGTAATATCGACCGACGTTCCCGCAGGGAGCGTGATCTTCGACCCATACGGGACCTGGACCGCCTCGCAGTCTCGTTTCAATTCTACAGAAATTACGTTTGCCATAAGCTCTTTTGTCAACGGTTCTGCCTCCGGTCAACTTAACAGCGACCTCGCCTTTGCCAGTGCTTCATCCAGCTTGCCCGCGTCCTTGCCGCCGCCCCGCGCATTGTCGGGCCGGCCACCCCCTTTGCCGCCAACAATGGGCGCAATGGCCTGGATGAGTTTTCCGGCCTGAACTTTGCCAGTAAACTCGGGTGTGACAGCAGCCAATAG
>CAZCUL010000636.1:0-3884 GCA_964501475.1 uncultured Verrucomicrobiota bacterium
GCGGCAAAGCCGACGGCAATGCGGATATCTTCCCGGAACCGGCGCCGCAGGTTCCAGCGGTGACCAATCTGAGCGCCTTCGCCAACACGAATCCGAACGGCACATGGTCCCTGTATGTTGTGGACGACGAAGCGGTGGATGCCGGAAGTATCGCCGCCTGGAGTCTCGCCATCACCACGCTGGACCCTTTCACTGATATCGGTGTCACGTTGGCGGCTTCTCCGGACCCGGTTGGAGTGGGAAGCAATCTCACCTTCACCGCCACCATTACCAATCATGGCGCCTCACCGGCAGAGAACGTTTCGCTCACGGATGTGTTGCCGAGCGGCGTCACTTTCGTTTCGGCCATGCCTTCTCAGGGGAGCTGTGCCGAATCGGGCGGCACCGTCTCCTGTTCGCTCGGCGGCCTGGGAGTCGGAGATATGGTGACTGTGGCCATCGTAGTCGCTCCCAACAACGCGGGCACGGTCATGAATTCGGTGACCGTGGCGACGGATACGGTTGAATTCAATCTTGGCAATAATACCGCCGCCGCGGCCGCGACTGTCCGGGAGCCGCCGGTGATTACCATGCAGCCAGTGGACCAAACGCTCTGCCCGGGCGGCGGCACAGCGACGTTCACCGTCACCGCCAATGGGGCGGAACCGCTGTCGTATCAGTGGAAACACAACGGCACCGACATTCCTGGAGCGACCAGCCCCATGCTTACGGTGAACAATGTGCAGGCAGGCGAGACCGGAAGCTATACCGTGATGGTCTCGAATGATGTCGGCGCCACCACCAGCGATCCGGCCATCCTCGCCCTGCACCCGCCCGCCACCGCCGCCGGGCCGGTCGATACGGCTGCCTGCCTCGGCTCTTCCGCCACCTTCAGCACGGCCGCTGCCGGCGCCGGGCCGTTTTCATATCAGTGGTTCAAAGACGGCATGGCCATTCCCGGAGCTGACGGCGCTTCTTATACGATCAATTCCGTTGGCGAAGCCGACACCGGAGTTTATTGCGTGATCGTGAACGGACTCTGCAACAGCGATACAAACTGCGCGAACCAGGTCCTCGTGCAGCCGCCCGCGAATACCGGCCAGCCGCAAAATCTGCACGGCATTCAGGGTCGCGATGTGACCTTCAGCGTCACTGCCAGCAGCCCCACCCCGAGCGAGCCGCTCACCTACCAATGGCGCTACAACGGTCTGGATATCCCTGGCGCCACCGGTTCGAGCTATACCATCACCTCTCTCGATTGCACGAACGCGGGTAACTACGACGTGGTGGTCTCCAACTGCGCCGGCTCGGTCACGAGTGCGGCAGCCACCCTGACCGTGCAGCCGCAAGGCGCGGTCTTTTTCGATTTCAACACGCCCGGGCAACTCACCAACAATTTCCTTTTGTCCATCGGCGCCCTGATACCGCCTTTCACTTACTTCGAGGCCGAGACCGGTGGAGTGGATAACAGCCGCGCAGTCGATTTCTCCTCCGGCGCAGGCGGCACAGACACCACCGCGGTTTTCGACAAGATTCCTTACGACTTCTCGTTCGATGGAGCGCGGCTCACCTCCGAGATGATGTTCAAACCGAAGGCGCCGACGAGCAACAACCGCATTCTTCAGCTCGGATTCCTCAATCGACCGAGCACACTGACCGGCGAGCGTCTCACCGCCTTCATGTCGGTCCGCGTGAATTCCATAAACCAGCCGAACCTCGGCGCCATCATCGAACAGCAAACCAAGGTGCTGGTGGGCACCGGCACCGCTCAGGGCACCCTGGTTTCCGCGGGCACGCTCACCGCCGGAACCTGGTATCGCCTCGTCGCCACCTTCGAGAACATCAAAGACACGACCGCCAACTCCTATCAGGTGACCGGGATGCTCATCCCCATGGGAACCGATGGCTTGACACCGGATACCCCGATTCCATTTGGCCCGACCACCGTGGCCAACGCGGACATAGTGAACGACTCCTCGGTGTTCGTTGGCTTCCGCGGGTTCGATAACGCGGGCGCCGACGCCTACGACAATCTGGCTGTTTACATCAATCCGGACAACACCGCCTTTGTCTGTCATCCCGAAGATCGAACCGTGCTCGAGGGGCGTCCGACCATTTTTGAAGCCTACCTGGATGGGACGCCGCCGTTTGCTTATCAATGGCTCCGCAACGGCGTCGAAATTCCGGGTGCCACCGATTGGCGTTACGTGATTCCGGCGGCGTCCCTGGACGATAACGGGGCTGCCTACAGTCTGCGCGTGACCCACGGCGCGGGCACGATCACCAGCGAAAGCGCGGTGCTCACTGTCGAGGAAGACAATGCCGGGCCGAACGTGGTTTCGGTCGGCAGCATTGACGGCTGCAAGATCGGCATTTGTTTCGATGAAGAGGTGGATGCAGTGACGGCAACGGTGCCGGGCAATTACACGTTGAACGGCGGCACCGTAACCGTTGTAACTTTGGAACCGGACGGCAAGTCGGCCACCCTCCTGGTCAGCGGCACCCTGCCTTCCAATTTCACGGTCACAGTCAATAATGTGCAGGACCTCTTTGGCAATCCGGTGGCGCCCAATTCCAGCGCCAACAGCACAGTTGCTTCACAATTTCGGTCCGTGGACATCGGCAACCCAGCTCCCGCCGGCTCCACCTTCACCTGCAAAGAAGGCGATTTCACCGTCACCGCCGGCGGCGCCGATGTTTGGGGCACCAGCGACCAGTTCCGCTTCACTTACGAAGAACGCACGGGCGATTTCGACGTGAAGGTTCTGGTGACCGACGAAACCTTCGCCCTCGGACCCGGTGGACATATCACCAAAGCCGGCTTGATGGCTCGCGAATCCCTGGACCCGGCCAGCCCGGCTTTGCACGCCATCGTCACGCCGCCATTCCCGGGCCTGAACCGGTATGAAGCCGGCGCGCGATCGACCTACGCCGGCACCACCGCCGGATGGGGTCTGACCAGCGGCGTCCCTGTTCCATCCGATCCTGCAAATCAGGGCAACATCGGGGCGTTCCATCCCAATTCCTGGATTCGGCTCCGCCGCGTGGGCGACACCTTTACGGCTTACGCCAGCTCGAATGGAGTGAATTGGTTCGCGTTTGCTCAAGCGAGTCAGCCGACTCCTGATACCATCCTGGTGGGAATGGAAATGGTGTCGCATTCGCAAGGCGTTCCCGCCACGGCCAAATTCCTCAATTACGGCGACTTCGGAGGCTTTGCCGCCGCCGCCCTCGCCATTACCGGCCAGCCGGCCGATGCGACCGTCGATGCCGGCCAAACAGCATCCTTCACCGTGGCAGCCACAGTCAGCGGCGCGCCGGCAAGTGAAGTGCAGTATCGATGGCAGCGGTCGGATGACGGAGGCGCAACCTTCGCGGATATTCCGGGAGCGACCAGCGGGCCGGCTTACACCACCCCGCCACTCTACGCCCCCGACAACGGCGCTCGTTTCCGGGCAATCGCTCAGGTGAGCGGCGCGGCACCCGCCGTGAGCGACTCCGCTTCGGTTACGGTTAATGATACGGCGGCGCCCATTCTCTCCTCCGCCAGCGCGCCAGCAGGCACAATCAATAACGTCCTGCTCACCTGCTCGGAGCCGCTCGACGCCGCCAGCGCCGGGAATGCGGCCAACTACATGATTACGAACTCCGCGGGAATGCCCGTGGCGGTTTCGAGCGCCAGGCTGCTGACTCCGACAAGCGTCAGCCTTGCCACGGCAGCGCCCCTGGCTATGGGCAATTATGGTGTGGTGGTCAACAACGTGCAGGACCTGGGCGGCAATTCCGTCGCACCCAACTCCTCGCGCACCTTTAGTGTCCTCCCAGCCCCTCTCCAGCCGGTAGTTGTCGAGCTCTACATGGGGATTGGCGGCGCCGACCTGACCGCTCTCAATAACATGGTCAAC
>CAZCUL010000637.1:0-9090 GCA_964501475.1 uncultured Verrucomicrobiota bacterium
TGGAGCGTCCCGGACGGATCTCTTCAAATCCGTTTTAAAGTCCGCGACACTTCCATTTGGTCGGCTGCGTTTTCCCCCGACGGCAACGCGCTGGTGGCCGCCGGCCAGGATGGGCTAATTCGAGTCTGGGCGACCGAACGGCCCCCGAGCGATCTGATCGCCGGGCTGCCAAACCCGCGGGCGGAGGGAGACCAGCCGGCGCGCATCACCTTCTCCCGCGACAGCGAATTCCTGACGTTCGCCTGCTCATCCAACCACGTTCCGATTTTCGATCTCAAATCGCTCCGGATGGTCGCCGCAATTTCCAACGTGGCCTGCATCCTTCGGTTCTCCGAAGATGGAAACCAAGCTTTGTGCGTTGGATCGGACTCCCGCTCTCCTGGAAACCGACTCATGATTTGGGAACGGCGCACTGGTGCCCTTTCCGCCACGCCGGTGAGCGATCAATCCCCTTTGACCGGTTCAACGATTCAACCTTCCAACGATCCAACCGGGCTCGACCTGTTCAACGCGGAGATTTCTTCCGACCTGAGCCTCGCCGCGGTCCCGATGCATGGCGGAAGTCTCGTTCAGTTGCTGGACCTCGCGCGCGGCCGCGCCTTGAAGACGCTAGAGGCGCACGATGGACCAATTACTGATCTCACCTTCTCGCGCGACATGAGCAAGCTGGTCACGGCCGGCAGCGACGGGCTGGCCAAGCTTTGGGAAGTTCCGTCCGGCAAGCTGTTGGCCATTTTTACCAATCACACTGATGGCGTGCTCGATGCCGATTGCTCGCGCGACGGCAACGTCATTGCCACCTCCAGCTTTGACAAGACCATTCGCCTCTGGGACGTGAAGACCAAACGGCAAACGGGACTGCTGCGGGGACACCGCCAGCCCGCGTTGAGTGTGGCCTTTTCACCCGATGGGAAACTCCTGGCCAGCGGCAGCTCCGATGCCACCGTCAAACTCTGGAGCGTGCCCTTCCGGCAGGAGTTGGCGACATTCGAGCTCGCCGCCGGGAACGCGGTTGAACCGGGGAAGGCGGTGCATGGCATAGCATTCTCCCCCGACAACAGCACCCTCGTGGCGCGAACCGCCGACGGCACCATTCGGGTGTGGCGGGCGGCCCGGTGGGAGGAGATCGCCCAAGAGGAAGGGTTGTTTCTCGGACACAACGTTGGGTCGGTCCTCGGGCCAGACTGAGTTTGTGCGGCGGGTTTTTTTGCCCGCCCTTCGTCACCACATCGATCCGCGGAGTGTCGATATCGTCTCTCTGCCGGAGGCCGCGCGACCCGTGGCAGTGGACTTCGAGGCTGGACGTTCAACAGAGAGCTTTCGCGGAAGGAGTGCGGCTGCAACAAGCTGCAATTAAGCAGGCAAGGACGACTCGTGTTTTTTTGTTCGTATTTCCCGTGTAAAGTTTATCCCCGCCTTGCGCTGTAATGGAATGAACCGATACCGCTGGCTCGGGCGCCGGGCCCAAATTCGTTATGAAAACGTCGTGCAAAATTCACGCCTCGGCTCCGGCCGGACTAATCGGCCTGTTCAGTCTGATTCTATCACTGTCTTTCAGTGCAGCGCAGGAACAACCGCGTTTGGAGATTCATTACCTGAGTCCCACCAATGTGCTGCTCACCTGGAATCAGGCTCAGGCTGTCGTCGAGGAAAGCGGTGAACTTCCGGCAACCCATTGGCGCACACCCCCACAGACACCCGCTTTCAACGGCAGCGAGTATTCCCTGGTCTTGCCTGTCACCGATGCCGCTCGTTTCTACCGGTTGCTGACCGGTCTGCCGGCGGACCCGGTCCTAACCGCTCCGGCGGTTGACGCAACAGTGCCGACCGAGTTCGCCACTGCCACCGAATTCCTCTACTCCGGCGATAACTCCATCCAGACAGGCGTTTCAAATGGCGTCATCGACTCTGTGCGCGCGGCAGTAGTGCGAGGGCAAGTCCGGCAACGGGACGAGGCGCCTTTGCCCGGCGTGAGCGTCACCATGCTCGATCACCCGGAGTTTGGGCAAACACTGACCCGCTCCGACGGCACATTCGATTTGGCGATGAACGGCGGCGGGCTGTTCACGATTGTCTATCGCAAAGATGGCTTTCTCCCAGCGCAACGTCAGGTGACGGTTCCCTGGCGAGACTTCGTCTGCGCGCCCGACGCCATTCTGGTTCCGCTGGATCCCGCCGTTACCACCGTCGCCTTTGGCAGCAATGCGGCGCCCCAAGTCGCGCGCGGCAGCGTCCAGACCGACGCCGACGGCACGCGGCAAGCCACACTGCTGTTTCCAGCCGGCACCTGTGCAAACCTGGTGTTTGCCGACGGCTCAACACAGTCCTGCTCATCCCTCAACATTCGCGCCACCGAGTACACGGTTGGGCCGAACGGACCGGAGGCGATGCCTGCCGAGTTGCCGCCCACCAGCTTTTACACCTATTGTGTGGAATTAAGCGCGGACGAGGCGCTGGCGGCGGGAGCAAAGACGGTCGCTTTCGATCGCCCGGTCTCATTCTACGTGGAGAACTTCCGCGGGTTCCCTGTGGGCATTCAGGTTCCTTTTGCCTTCTACGACAGCGCGCGCGACACCTGGGTGCCGATCGATGATGGCCGCGTGGTGCGAATCGTGAGCATTACGGATGGCGTTGCGCAACTGGATACCGATGGCGACGGCACAGCCGATGACGGCCTAGGGCTGGGCGTGACGCTCGAGGAAAGGCAGATGCTGGCGCAGTTATACCTGGCGGATCAAACGCTCCAGCGAATGGTTGTCGAGCACTTCAGCCCGCACGACCCCAATTACGGTGTTTCGCCGGAAGACGGGGCAGAAAACCCGAGTCAGCCTGACCCAACCGACAATAGAGTGGATAACGGCAACGAACAGGACGGCTTCGGAAGGCTTCAGTTCGAAAACCAGACCATGACCGAATCGATCCCAATCGTCGGCACGCCCTTCACCCTCAATTACCGCAGCGATGGAGTGCCAGCTTACCTCGCCAACAACGTCCTGAACATCTCCTTGAGCGGCACGTCGGTGCCGCCGGTGCTTCGCGGCATCGAGTTGAAGATTGAAATTGCCGGGCGCGTCTTTACGAACCGCTTCGCGCCGCTTCCGAATCAAACTTACACCTTCCAGTGGGATGGCCGCGATGCTTATGGACGGATGCTTCAGGGAGAGTATCGCGCATCGGTAGAACTCGCCTATCTCTACCATGCCTATTACAACTTGCCTCCCTCCGTCAGACGTTCGTTCGGCCTGGCCAGCGGCGTGCGCATTGTCAGGAGCGGCACGTCACTTATTGCCGGCAACATCCGCGCGCCCTTTCCGGCCCGGCTGTTTCAACGTTGGCAGAAGAGCCTGGGCGGTTTCAGACCGGACGTCGGATTGGGTGGCTGGACACTCGACGCGCACCACGTTTATGACCCGCGCTCAGGCCGAATCTACCTGGGCAATGGTTCTCAGCGCAGCGCTTCGGTCATCAGCAGCCAGGTCCGTCTGGCCGCCGGCGCCTATTTGGGGTGCTGCGGTGATGGCGGGCCCGCCGTCCTGGCGGGGCTGCGCGACCCCAACCGAGTGGTCTTCGCACCTGACGGAACCTTTTACATTTGTGACAACAACAACGATCGAATCCGGCGGGTGACTCCCGACGGTATTATAACAACCTATGCCGGGGGAGGGACCGGAGGTGATGGCGTCCTTGCGACAAACGCGCTCGTCAACGATCCAATCGGCATTGCGCTCGCACCCGACGGCGTCTTGTACATCGCCGAGCGCGCGGGGCAGCGGATTCGTGTCGTTCGAACCAATGGAATCATCTCGACCATCGCTGGAGACGGAGTGGCGGGATTCGCCGGCGATGGTGGGCCGGCGCTCTTGGCACGCTTCAATTCGATCACCGACATCGCTCTTGCGCCGGATGGGAGTCTGTACGTCGTTGACACCTCCAACCGCCGTATTCGCCGGATTGCGCCCGATGGCATCGTCAACACCGTAGTGGGAACCGGAACCTGCTGCTTCACCGGCGACGGCGGGCCGGCGACGCTGGCACGGAGCAATCCTATAACTGCCAGGGTAGCGCCAGACGGCTCCCTTTATCTCGTCGATGGCAATCGGATCAGGCGCGTCACCCCGGACGGCATCATCAACACCATTGCGGGCACAGGCTCGTCAGGGTTTGCCGGGGATGGCGGACCGGCGGCCCTGGCCCGGCTCTGGGGTCCAAGAGGCATGGACTTTGGTGCCGATGGAGCACTCTACATCGCTGACGCTTCCAATCATCGTGTCCGACGGATCGGGCTCGACGGAATCATCAGCACTGTCCTTGGCAATGGTCGCCAGCAAGCCTTCTCAGGTGAAGGCGCCCCGCCGACCGGCACGCACTTCAGCAGGCCGGTTGACGTCCGCTTCGCGCCCGATGGCAGCTTGTTTGCCGTTTCGAGCGAAGAGCGCATTGTCAAAGTCACGCGCGTGCTTCCGCAGTTCGCCGGTGGCGTCCTGTTTATTCCTTCGGAAGATGCGTCCATGGTTTACAAGTTTGACCAGGAGGGACGCCATCTTGAAACACTCCATGCCTTGACGGGTGCCGCGCTTTACCGCTTCGGCTATGACGGCTTAGGTCGGTTGATTCAGGTCGAGGACGGCGACGGCAAGGTCACAACCATTCAGCGCTCCGCATTCGGCGCTCCCGCAGCCATCGTCGGGCCCTTCGGCCAAAGCACTACGTTGACGTTGAATGGCGACCGGCTGGCCACCGTGGCCAGCCCCGCGGGCGAGGCAATCCAACTCGGTTATTCAGGCGGCGGTCTGCTTACATCCGTCACGGGGCCGAAGGGCGACGCATACACATTTACTTACGATGCGCTCGGCCGCCTGATAGGAGCCGAAGATCCCGCTGGCGGCTCGACAACTCTCGTCCGCACCGAAACCACCACCGGCCACGAAGTCCAGGCCACGACCGCGATGGGCCGCGTCAGTCGTTATCTCGTCGAGCGACTTTTCAACGGCTCGCAGAGGCGTCGAACGATCTACCCGGACGACACGGTGACGGAGATCATCCACGGCAGCGATGGCCGCCGCACGACGACGCTGCCCGATGGAACGGCGATTACGTCTGTCGAAGGCCCTGACCCGCGTTTTGGGATGCAGGCGCCGGTATTGACAAATCGCACCATCCGCGCGCCCTCTGGTTTATCCAATGTGGTGACCTCTACTCGTACCGTGAACCTGACGAACGCCGCGGATCCCTTCAGCCTTTCGAGTATCATCGAGACCTTCGTCGCCAACGGCAGAACCAGCACAGTAACTTATGCCGCCTCCACGCGCATTTTCGTTGCCACTTCGCCGGAAGGCCGGCGCAGCACGAATCAAATTGATGCGCTCGGACGCCCCGTCTTCGCACAAACAGCCGGATTGCATCCGACGCGCTATTCGTACGACGCTCTCGGACGGCTTACAAATATCGTCGCCGGCACAGGCGCCGACCTGCGCTCTTCACAAATGACCTACGACTCTTTCGGTCGACTTGCCACCCTTGTAGATGCGATAGGCCGCACAAACCGTTTCGAATACGACAATGCCAACCGCCTCACTCAGCAGCATCTTCCCGGCAACCGCACCGTCGGCTTCGGATATGATCTCAGTGGCCGAACGGCCTCCGTCACGCCGCCCGGCAGACCCGCACACCGATTTACCAACAGCATCATCAACCTCCTCGCCCGGTATACGCCTCCGGACGTCGATGGTCTCACCGAAGCCGAGAGTTATCTTTACAATGCCGATCGCCAATCGACAAATGTGCTGCGTGCTGACGGAGAAACCGTCGCATTTAATTACGATGGGACTAGACGCCTGACTCTTGCCGATTACCCGAACTTCGAGTCCCTAAGTTACGTTTACCATCCAACTTCCGGCCTGATTACCGGTGTCAACAGTAGCGACGGCAACGGTCAAACATTTGCCCGCGATGGGTTGTTGCTCACGAATGAAACCTGGTCCGGCGCCGTCACCGGCAGTGTCAGCTTCCGCTACGACCGCGATTTCCGTGTCACCAACCAACTGGTCAACGGTCTCGGTCCGATTTCATTCAGCTACGACCGGGATAATCTCCCCACCAACGCCGGTGCCATGCGCCTCGTTTACGATTCGCGCAACGGCCTGCTGACTAGCACGACGCTGGGTGCCGTTCGTGACACCCGTGGCTACAACGCTTTTGGCGAGATGACCAACTATACCGCCGCGTTCAGCAATTCACCTCTCTATTCCTATTCGCTGTCGCTTGACACGTTAGGCCGAATCACAAACAAGACCGAAACCATCGGCGGACAAACCACCATTTACGGTTACACCTATGATGATGCGGGCCGCCTTTGGCAGGTCCACAGCAACGGCGTCCTTGCCTCCACTTACACGTACGACCTGAACGGCAACCGTCTGCAATTGGAGCAGGGCGCCAAAACAAGCGTCTATACCTACGACGATCGGGATCGGTTGCGGCAGCGGACCGTTGGCGGACAGGCTGCCGACTACCAGTGGACGCCCAACGGCGAACTACGCACCCAAACTGTCGCCAGCGCAAGCGCCTCTTTCAATTACGATCCGCGTGGAAATCTGCGCGAACTGCTGCTACCTAACGGCACTCGACTTGAATATCTAACCGATGGCAACAGTCGCCGCATCGGCAAGAAGGTCAACGGCGCACTCGTCAGAGGCTGGCTTTACGAGGATGGCCTTCACCCTGTCGCCGAGCTGGATGGTGCCGGCAACGTTGTAAGCCGATTCGCCGCCGGCTACATGATCAACGCAGGTGTCACCAATCGCATCCTTCGAGATCATCTTGGTAGCCCGCGCTTGGTCGTGAATGCTCAGAATGGAGCCATCGCCCAACGGATCGACTACGACGAGTTCGGCGTGGTGCTGGCCGACACGAATCCGGGGTTCCAATCCTTCGGATTTGCCAGCGGCCTCTACGATCCCGACACAAGCCTGGTGCGCTTTGGGGCGCGCGACTACGACCCGAACAGCGGACGGTTCACAGACCGCGACCCTATCGGGTTCAATGGCAGGCAGGCCAATCTCTATCTTTATGTCAATGGCGATCCACAGAATCTGGTCGACCCTTACGGGCTCGGGACATACTTGCTGGAAGATGATCCACCAGATCCTGCGGAGGATCCCTATGGAGCCGCGGCGTGGATGGCTGCGCTTTTGAACTCGTTGTTCGCCTCTTGGCACATGTGGGGTGAGTGGAGTCAATTTGGTGGTGGGCCGCCTAATCCCAACGCGTTGTCTTTGAGGCTAACAGGAGCGGAGAGCGCATTCCTGGCTGCCTTGAGCCAACCTTTGCCTCTTGTTGGCGGGGGTATTCCCGGCGCGAGCGCCTTAGGCTCGGCCGGTGCTGCCGCACTTGCCTTAACCGAGGGTGCCGGTTTGCTCGGCCTAGGCCTACTCGCGCTGCCTGGTGCTGTTATTGGAGAGTCCCTGGAATCGGCACCCTCCAGGAGCGGCCCAATCAGGTCGGGTGACGTATATGGGGGAACGATTACAAAGGATTTCAGAGGGATCAACTTTCCACCTGGGGGAGGCCCTCGATTCGGCCTTTGAGGGGGATCCGCTGGGAGCGGGCCAATCTCGTCGGGTGACCTGTATCAAGGGAACGATGAGTGTCACATGTTTGCGTTCTCCATTTGGACATAGATCATTCCAAAAGGTGGGATTATGAAGACGCGCCTGAATGTACTGGCAGGCTTTGTCGGTTCGATGCTGTCGGTCGTATGCGTGCTCGGCGCCAGCACGACTTTCACCTACGACCCACGCGGCAACCTGCGGGAAGTGCTCCTGCCCAACGGCACGCAAATCGAATACCTGGTGGATGGGAACGACCGTCGCATCGGCAAGAAGGTCAACGGCGTTTTCGTCAAAGGCTTCGTTTATCAGAATATGCTCAATCCGATTGCCGAACTGGACGGCAGCAGCAACATCGTCAGCCGTTTCATCTACGCTACGCGTCTGAACGTGCCGGACTTCATGATTTGCAACGGCACCAACTACCAGATTCTAACAGACCATCTTGGCAGCCCGCGGATGATTGTGAACACCAACAACGGCACTATTGTTCAGCGCATCGATTACAATGAGTTTGGTGTGGTGATCGCAGATTCCAATCCGGGTTTCCAGCCCTTTGGCTTTGTCGGCGGGCTTTATGATCCCGACACGAAACTAGTGCGCTTCGGCGCACGAGATTACGACCCGCAAGCCGGACGCTTCACCGACCGCGATCCGATCGGTTTCAATGGTGGCCAAGCCAATCTGTATGCTTATGTAGCCAGCGATCCGGTGAATCTCATTGATCCAAGTGGACTTGGCCCGGTGATTGTGGACCGTCGCGGGGATAGACGCCGGGATCTGGCATTCCGTGGCGGCGATCGGCTAAGGCGGCGTGATTTTCCCAGCGACGACCGATCGCAGGCGCCCATACGCCGGTGGTTTGACCTTGCCAACCGGAGTTTGATGGAGGCGTCTTGTAGAGCATCGTCCAGCGTGCAGTTTGACCAGTCGAGCGATTTGCATACGATGCCGCATGAAGCGGCCCATACGTCACAACGCCGCGCAATGTTAAATAATCTTTCTAAAATGGTTAACTCCAGTTTAGCCCCACATACCGGGGGATCCGCTGCAGGCCAAATAGATGGAAGCGTGCTGCAAGCTGTGCAGCCGCTCCTGCAGCGTTGAGCGCGTCGCTCTCGAGAGGGAGAATTGCCACGCGATCATTCGAACTACTGAAGATCTGCACGCTACGATGCAGGAGCAGACTGCAAAGTTGCAGGATCTCGTGGAGGATGGCCGCGCAACCGTCGGTTCGTCCGAGGAAACCCTCAGAGACGCCGGCCAGGCGCTGGACACCCAGTCGCAGGCACTGAAATCAACCATCGAGAACTTGCGGTAGTCTTTACTGAGCGACCGTCCAAACACCATAACTCACGATCAAGCCGGCGCCGTGGCGCGCGCCGCCCAGGCTCAGACATTCACCACGGACCTCGCAAGACACCGATGGCGACGGCATGCCCGATTTTTGGGAGAGGGCCCCTCGCCTCAATCCCGACGATCC
>CAZCUL010000638.1:0-9791 GCA_964501475.1 uncultured Verrucomicrobiota bacterium
TGACGTCTTCCTCAGGCAGAGTTCGAAGGACAAGGCGGTGGGTACGCTGGCGGAAGGATTGCGCAAGGACAGGCTGAGGGTATGGTTTGATAAGATGCGTGCTTACGGCGTGCGACAGCACCCAGGCAAGGATCGAGGAAGGCCTGGACCACTCGCGACCGCTGGTCTGCTGCATGTCGGCGAATGCCTTCGGCTCGGATTCGGCTCCGTTGGAGGCGGGCACATTCCGGTTTTGTCAGTGCCTAAGCACGGAGCGCCGTTCCATTCCCTTGTGGCCCAACGACGGCTCCTATTAAAGGCTCACTGGCGCAATTCCTTTACGTCAATTCGCTCCCGTCGAGTCGGAACCCAGTTTCTAAATTTAATAAACTGAATCGTCATGGAATTGGGATGAACGCCTTCATTTTTGAGATCGAGCGAGTCAAATTTCTACCGCATAGGTTTCTTTTTGACGATAGCTTGATCGATAGCTGGCGGCAGACGGAGGGGCTTGACTTTTACAACATCTACTTCATCACAGTCGCTAAAAAGCTCCGATTTGACCTCGCCCGAACTTCGGTCAACATGCTTGGCGAGCTAAAGACCTACATAAGAGTTGGCGACGCGCATTCACAACGCGTGGTGACACACGTGCACAAGTGCAATCCGATTCTTTTCGAAGCGCTTCACAAATCGATGCCATTTGGTGGGGTCGGGAAGAGCTTCAGAATACATCGCTCCACCTCCGATGAAAGAGCACTGGTCATACATGTGGATCCAATCGGTGACGGAAGTTTCGTTCCGCTTTCCGTGCTAGTAGAAAACATCCTGGATTCGGAAACCGTCCAACTTGCCACGGAGGGAGCGCCGCGCGTCGTGTACGTTGGACAATCATCTCGAATTATTGAACGGCTGCGTTCCCATGAGCGGATCAACGAAACATCAGCCGGCCTTCGCGACGACGAAGAGCTTCGCATTAACCTCGTCCAGTTTCGAACAAGTTATCTCGGCAGTTATCTCGACGATGGGTGGAAGTTTTTCCTTTCTCGGCACGATCCCACGTCAGAGGAGTTTCAAAACAGAGTTTCGCTTTTGGAGCGCATATTGATTTCCTTTTTCCGCCCGGAGCTCAACGACCAACATGTGAACACAGCACCGCATAATGACACTGTGGTGTCGAGAATCGTAAAACGCTATGATATTGGAGGTCTTGCTGTCAGCGTTGGAGTTCATGGAGCGTTAGGCAAATTCTGGAGTCCGGCGCAGGTCACAAATGATGAGGTAGTCTCGTTTACCTTCGTTAATCCATCGCTTGGATTTCAACCCGGCCTTGAAGCCATTGACTTCCGTTCCTTGCGGTCAGACCATGAGAAAAAGTCGTAAACAAGACTACGCTATGCAAAAAGAGATTCGAGGACACGAATTGAAACGTGGGGAAACAGTGTATGTGTTCGAGCATGGAGAGGGAAAAGTTCTGGGCTTGCGAGGATTTGATAAGACCAAAACTGATGAAATTTACGAAATCGAATTTGAGTCCAACGTGTACAAGGTTCATTCTTCCAGTTGCTTCGCCGTCGACAAGATGGGGCGAAGACACCGTAGATGGAAACTTAACGCTGCGGAAATCGAACTGACCTATGAGCCGATCAAACTCACATTTCATGGGAACCCGACGTTGGTAAAATACAGTGATGCAGAGGGAGATGAGGAGCACTTCGAGGAAGGGGACATTCTTCACAAAGATTGGGAAGGTATGGGGATCGACTTTCCCATGATTATCTCAAAGTGGCTCAGGCGGTTAAATGGCGTCCAAATTCCGCTCGTTAACTACTACACAGACCCTGTTAATCGATGGCTCGATAATCTGGGCGGATAGTGGGAGCGTTGGCTCGCACGTGGACTTTTACCACCGCGCTTCCACCGCGAAATCACTGCGCCGACACCGGTTTCTCTGACAGACAGTTCTCGACAGCTATTCTTTCTAGAGAACACTTGGGGTTAAGCGCGCTCCGTGTTGGGGCAGCTACTCAGCCAGACATCGTTCGTCTTGTCAACGAATTTGGGAAAGGGTAATGTCCGACCGTGCCCTCGGATTCCTATTTGACGTCTAGGACAAGGCAGTGGTGCGCGAATTCGCGGAGCGTTTACGCACGGAAGGGCTCAAGGTTGGTTTGATGAATGGGAAATCCCTGTGATGGCGCCTCGGCAACGGTGAACGAAATCATCGGTAATTTCGGCGGCCCAGACCAACTCCGCAGCCACCGTCCAACTCCAATCGCTGCTGCGGCTTGACACTCAGACTAACACGTTATGCTTCTATCAATTGTAGCCGAGCTCGAACACGACACGGATATTGAGTTAAGTGCGGGCAATCAGTTTTTACGCGTGCGGGACGCGGAAGGCATCCGTGTCCTGAACCTGAAGCACCTCGATAAAGGGGAGATAAAACTCACAGAAGCTGAGAAAAGGAAGGCATCTTTCGCGCCTCTCGGCACTATCAATGCCTCTTCCAAAAAGGGGACAATCCTATTTCACTGCGAGATCCAGCCAGAGGACGCAATCCCGGAGAGTGGACTTGAACTTCTAAATCAAGGAACATCATTCTCGCTAACACTGCCCTTAGGCGACATAGATGGCAGCGAGCACGAGATAGACCTCAACTTCATCAAGCTGCTGGCCAGAACCAACAATGGATATGCAACGCTAGCGATTGGTGGGATTCATGAATACAAGCAGTTGCAGAAAGGGGAAAATATTGTGGGCGTCATGGATATCCTTGGGTTTAGCGACATCATGGAGCGGCTTTCCACAGCGGAGATAATGGACAGATACAATTCAACGCTGAAGAGCTCTCTGCAATTCGCTACGTTCATGAATTCCAGAGCCATGGTATTCCGGAACGATGGAACTCTTATCGAGGACTTCGAAGAATTCGCGGCAATCGCTTATGCAGTGTTCTCAGACACAGTTCTTATCCACCTGAAAAATCCAGACCAGGAGTATCCGCTTGAAACTCTCGTCCAATTCGCTGCCTTGTTGTTTGACCTCATGCTGACTTCAGGCCCGTGGATTCTCCGTGGAGGAATAGATGTTGGCACATTTGATTCGGTAAAAAGCGACAATCTTTTTTTGGGTAAAGCGTTAGTTGGAGCTCACAAACTGGAAATGAATCAGGATTGGGCAGGCATTGCAATATCGAAGCAATGCGCTGAACGTTTCCCTACCGACATTGATAGGCTAAAGAAGAAGGGGCTCATTGTTGAATACGATATTCCACACAAGGATGGTTCGAGCGGATCACCTAGCTATAGCTACTGTATTAATTGGTGCTATTTTGCGTCGGGGCTAGACGAAAAACGAATTCCGCATCTGCAATCGTTGTTAAAATCAGCGCCTGCGCAAGCGAAGGTAAAAGTTGAGAGAACACTTGCGTTCGTCCGTGAGATGCAGATGCGCGGGTTGTTTAGCAAAGAGCACGTGACAGCGCGAGCGTTCAATGTGCCGACTAGTCATCGCGACCTGGGAAAGACGAGCACCAAAAGGGGTGGAGATTTGAACTCGCTCGAAGAATGGCCGAGTTTCGAATCAGTCGAAGAAGAGGAAGCGCTTGTAAACAAGATTGTTCCGGTTCATGTGATGATTTACGAGAGCACTCCGGGACTCTGTGCCGGTTTATTCGATTTGCTCACGGAGGCAGGTGTTGGAGTAGTCCTGATTAGGTCGCGGGTGTCGGGTGGGCGTGCATTAAGGCATTTCCCGGATGTAAAGATATTCGTCGTTGACCACCGATTTCAGTCGGGAGGAATGCAGGAGATTAGCGGAGTCCTTATGGAGCGTGACGATGTAAAGAAGGAATTGCCTCATTGTCGAAGTGTTTTGTTGTCCTCCAATCCAAACGACAGTTTGGCAAGTGGGTTTCGAAAAGGAGGTGGCAACTACGTAATTGATGGCGGCAAAACCAGTGACGTTGAAATCGCCCAATTCCTTCAAAGACTGCTAGGAAGGCAGTAGCGTCGACTCTTTGCCTCGGGAACAGAATTCGTTCATCAACAACTTCCAGGTTCGTCCGCAAATCTTGGAGTCGGCTTCGGCAGCGTATGCTTTGACGATGGCCAAGTTGAATTTGGACTTGCCGGTGTCGCGCGAGCTTTGCAGGATGGCTACATCAAGCCGGGACAGATTGGCCACCACATCAACTCCGTCCAGACCCACCCGCACCTCGCGCCTGGGCCAGCCAATATCCAACGTGGCAGCTCGTTCCAAGAGCACTTGCAAAAGCACGGCGGGAACCGTCCGGACCGTTGCAACCGAAGCCCGCGTGCTGATATGCCATTTGGAATCGACATCGAAGATTGGCTGACCGCGACAAGCGTGTTAGGTGCGCCGAGTCGGTGGGAGAGATTCACATCGAATTCTCAGCAGACACCGGCGGCGAATTCCTCGGCGGAGCAATGGCCCACATTCAAACTCGGCAACAGAGGGAGAAGAAGGCCAGCGCTGTTTTATGCCCTCTATCGTATCTACCCTGTTAAAGTCTCGAAACAGTTCTAGCCGACCCGAAAGGGTCGTGAGAACGCCACTTATATCGAAGAGAAGCCGGAGTTGCCGCTGCATCCTTGAGCGTCATGAAAAGATCGCGGAAGTTATTCAGCGCGTGCTTACAGAACGTTTCCGTTTTGTGATATTCGTAAATGGTCACAAGGGGAATCATATTCAGGAAAGCAGTCAGAATAGCAACACAAGCTAACGCTCCAGGAAGTTTAATCAACACGCTTCCGCCCGATGGTGCTGGCGTAGGACTTAGCCCCGGCGTCCCCATGGGTGGCGAGTTTGTTGTCGTTATCGGCTGACGAACGGAATCAGCAAATTTGTTTGCGCTAAGAAAAGCCCCGAACGCTAGAAGGGGGATCGAAAATTGCTAGGGCGATGCGAAGCATATTGTGAATCATCTGTTCGGCGGCGCGGTGTTGGCAGGGGTAAGTGGGATATGGAGCGTCACTGACGGTGCGCCGTAGTTTCGAATGGTCCACCATCTCCGCATTTACCCCTGCCAACACCGCGACGAGCCGAATGATTTTGGGTTACCGCTTTAGTAGCACGGTGCAGCCAATCGCGATCGGCGGCGCAGGTTAGAATATCCGTGGTCGCGAAATACTTAACGGAGTTTTGGCTCGGCGATCCGAGCGGCTTCAGCAGCTTACTCCTCACCAATAACGCGATGTCAGACGGATGGAAACCCAGCACTTTGGCGGCGACTTCGGCAGTGATCCGCCCCGGTAGCAACTGCGTAATCAATGTCCCTTGATCCGTTAAAAACTGGGCGAGTTTCATTGCAACCAATCAAGATGGCTTCGCTTAACAGACCTCGCGCTCAGTCCCGACCCCTTCTTTCTCCCGGTCGATGCCGGGGTCGCCATTGCAAAGTTGGCGGGGCCGGCCGGGCCTCGACAAACGGTTCTTCCTCCGCCCGGGGGCGGGGAGCGAACAGATTGGTCTCCACCCTCTGATCGAGGGCCTCCAAGCGCCGACTTCGAAGCCGGGCTCGCCGCACCTGACCCTTAACAAAGAGAGCCACGGCTACCAGCGTGAGCCAATGGGCGAGTGCTGGGTCGAAGAGCCAAAGTAAGGTAGCTAGGAAACAGCAAAGCACCGGCTCGAGGTAGCGCTCCACCGTGGTCGATGCCAGCGGTAGTCGTCGCCAGAGCGGCCACGGCTGACCGCTGGAATAGCTGTGAACTTGTCCGCGTTCTGGCCTGGTCTGACTGGTCAGCCAATGGCCGGCCGCGGCGAATCCGTATGCAAAAATAAACCCAGGAAAAAGCGAAACGGTAGGCGTCGGGTAACCTTTCCTAAGAACGTGTGCCATGAATATCAGCAGGAAAAAACCTTTTATCAGATTTACTCCGGAACGGCACCCGAAGCGGTGATGCAAAAAAACTTCCAAACCAGTAGGAACCGACGGAACAACCCACATGATGATGCGCCAGGTAAGAGGAAAGAGCCACCCGAGGCCGGTCCCATGAAACGGATTGAGGTATCGAGGGAAATTCATGATTGCCTGAAAGTGACGCGAAGATAGCCGCGACCGCTGGGCCACGGCCGCGCGATAATCGCATCGACGAGATAATCGTTAAGGGGCCCGCCCCGGCGAAGCCGCAGAAACGCCTCAGGAGGAACAAGATATTCGTGGGAGTCCGTGAGACTCGCATTCCGAGAGCTTCTCTCGGGTCCTTCGGCCAGCTCACTGTGACTCGTTCCCGAACTTATCCTATATGTCCAGCCTCGGCTGATGCTCTCGCTTGCCCAGGTATTGGTCTCGGTGCAGACATTTTGATGATGGATCCGGGTAACGAGATTGGCGATAAGCGACGCGGTCTCCGCTTTCCCGAGAGCTGACCGGAAGTTTGGAAGCGCCTGGGTTAGATAAACGACGCAGGCGCGGCTGGACCGGGCAGTCATCAAAAAGGTGCTGTCGTTGGTGCTGACAAACGTCTGCGCCTCGTCGCAAAAGCAAAACGTCGGTCGCGTGTTCGGGCCCACGATTCGAGCCTCGGTTGCTTGTTGCCAGAGCTGTTTCCAGATCAACTGGATTAGGACACCGGCCGAGTGATAAATTTTCGCCGGCATGTCGAGAACGACAATTTGGCCCAGGTGTGTGGCTATCGGTGTCACCGTCGTCGCCCTGCTGGTCAGTTCATAAATGCTTCCTCGTAGCAGTGGGTCGATCCCAGTGCTCACCATCGACATGACGCAGCCGCGGGTACGTGGGGACAAGTTTGGAAATTCTTTCAGCCAGAAATTTGCCGTAATGGTGAGGTCGTGCGCAGCTGCAGGTGTATGTCGTCTCCGGTGGGCCTCATCGAGCAGTTGCATGCAGCGGGAGTTACGTTGCCAATCTCTCGAGTGGAGTTGTTCGGCATCGGTCGGCGCAGTTACTATCACTTGGTAAATCTCTTGAAGGGTCAGGCCGGCAACGCCACGCGCGAGGAGAACCAAATCAATGCTATTTCTCATTAATTGGAGCGCGGCTCTTGACCAGTAAGGATCTTGGGAGTTTGAGCCCTGGCCCCGGTTGGCTACCTCGATAACCGAGCCAAGCAATGCGGCGAGGTTTTCGGTTGGTCGGATGTCCGAAGGACTCAAACGGGCGGCGAAATTGAGATAATTAAAGCGGTTTGAATAACGTGGTCCAAAGAAAATGAGATCACTCTCGCGCCCAGTTTCTCGCGCATACCGCCGCCACATTTCTGCGTCGGTGGGTTTGCTACACGTGACCAGCCCCCCAAACCCATTTTGCAAATATGCCCGACTCAATGCCGCGCCGCTTGAGCTGGTCTTGCCAGAGCCCGTACTGCCGGTTACGAGAATTCCCTCCAGGCAATCGCGAAGCCGGAGCGATTCGTCGCCGCAATGTAGGATTGGCTGATCAAGCTCATCCTGCCGTTCAACGAAATGATTGGCAGTGAACCACCTTCTAATGGCGTGAATCATCGTTCGAGGTCCAGTTCGAGTTCCAGTTCCCGTTGCTGGCTTTGAGGCCCCGGTGCCAGACCGTGGCGTCGAACCAAAGCCTCGGTGCGACTTTGTTGACTTACCCTGATCACCGCTTGGTCAAAGTCGCGTGCAAATGTTCGATGCGCCTGGTCAAGTTGTTCACCTGCGCGCTCAAGGTTGTGACTTGCGTTGCGGAAGTATTGAGCCGCGTCGTTAAGTCGGAGATTGTCGTGGCGAATTTCTGCTCCCGTTCCTGGTAAGCTCGCTCCATCCGCTGCAGGGCCTGGACTAAACGAGTTTCGAGTTCGGTCATGTTTAAGTTCCTCCCTGTTGACTGATGGTTCGATAGTTTCTTCTTCGACCTTGTAGCGGGCCCGGTGATAAGTGGCCCTTCGTTCAGTGAGCTGCTGGAGACGGCGGTCCAGGGCGAGAAGTTGTGCCGGGTCGTTTCGCCGTGGTGTCGGAGTCAAATCTTGCGGCGACCAGTGTTCTCGAAAGAGGTCCCCCTTCAGGCGAATCCGTTCCTTGGTCCCGGGCAACTCGACGGTCAGATAGCTTACTCCCTCCCTGGTTACCGAGAAACCCGCGTCTTTCAAAAAAGTCACTGAATCGGCGCGGTTGCGGATTCTTCCGGCCTGAGCCTGTTCCAAAACGCGCTGAGCAATTGCTTGCCGGACATCCGGCTTTACTGATTTACCAAGTCGTCTCGCTTGGGCGCTGAGCTTGGCGACATGACCAGGAATCGATACAAGTTGCTGACACTCCGGCCGGTCCGGGTCACGGAAACCGTAGCGCAAATTAATTGCGGACCGAAACGTGTCCCATAGCAGACGACTTGCTGGCGTGGGCGGGGCGATGTTGATGGATTTCCTGGTAGCTAAATCAATTTTCGGAACGATAAAATGCAATTCTACCCGGGCGTCTTTATCATCGTGACGCACCCAAAGAATACTTCGGCGCTCCCGCTCAAGCCCGGCGAAGGCAATGTCCTCAAAGCGGTCCATTATTTCGGACTGGATTTTCGGAGTGACACGGTCGTCCGCGTGGAACGACAACACGCCACTTGTATAACGACGTTGAAATGGAATTGAGTCAATTAGAGTCGCCACCGTTTCGCGGTCTCCGCGCAGAATTTGCGGGCGCGTTGCCCTTGCTCCCTCGCTCGTGAGATAACCGGTCAAATAATCGAGCGCCGGCTTACTTCCTCCCATTCCATGATGCTTTGAGAAACCCAGGATCATGGCATCACCAATTTTCGGATTTGCCGTTCGACCGCGACAAGCTGACTCAGCATCATTACCTGGTCCGGCCCGCTCAATGTTGCGCACCTCCGGGCAAGCTGGTTCAGAATATTCCTGGTCCGGGCAACCTCAGCTACGATGTGGAGACGTTCGTTCTCCTCAGCTTTACGATCGGGCCCCAAGGCCCGCAGTCTGACCAAAGCCGAGAGCCCCCGGGTCCCCGCTTCGAGCTTCAACTTGCGATACTCCGCGTTGGTAAGCCGGATCTGGATGGTCTTTGTCCGCGTCATTGAGAGGGGGAAGGGGAGTCACTCCCCGCATCAACCCGGCGCTCGGTTGTCCGTGCAGCCGGGGAGCCTTGTTCTGGATTAAAACAAAGAGCGCAATCTTGTTTGCGCTCTTCCGTCGTGATCACATCCGGGGCAAACCCGGCCAAGTGGATCCTCCGGTAATTCCAGTTTCGTCTCCGGTCCATCAGCAACGAATCGACGGCATAAAGGCCGATGCCTGCGGTAGCCTTTAGCGCATCTTTTGAAGACGGAGCAAAGCACGGCACCTTGCCGCCGGGGCTAAGCGATCCGGGAAACGCGCAGCCGAAGCACGGCTTGCCGGGCTTGCTCTCCTGGACGAAAACCTGACCGCATTCAGCGAGGAGGTCAACGGCGATAAAGATGACGGGCACCGCGAGGCCACGGTAGAACTTGGACACGGCTACGCGAGTTTCCCGGTTATCGACACCGCAGACAACGAATGTGGCCCGCATATCAATATTGAGGGCAACTGCGTCCTCGAAAGAGAGCGCGTAGCCCTCCAACACGGTCCCGGCATGGCAATGCGGTGCCAGATTACGAGCGAGGCATTCCGCTTTATTGCGGCCGATGTCGGACAGGAAGAAGAGCTGGCGGCATAAATTGCTGGGATCGACGAAGTCATGATCAAAGATGCGGATTCGCCCGGCTCCCTTTCGGAACAGACGTTCGCCCTTTTCGCCGCCGTTGCCACGGGCCCGGATCTGTTTGCCGGTCGCGGGGGTTTGTTTAGCTTGTTTTAACCCAGCTTTTATTTCCTGACGTTGCG
>CAZCUL010000639.1:0-3624 GCA_964501475.1 uncultured Verrucomicrobiota bacterium
ACCGGACCACGCTCATTCGCCGCTTAAGTTTTGATCTGACAGGCCTGCCTCCCACTCCTGAAGCGGTGGCCTCCTTCCTTTCGGACCCGCATCCGGATGCTTACGAGAAACTGGTGGAACGGCTGCTGGCTTCGCCGCGATACGGCGAACGCTGGGCGCGGCATTGGCTGGATGTCGTTCATTATGGCGAGACGCACGGGTACGACAAGGACAAGCCCCGTCTCAACGCCTGGCCGTATCGCGACTACGTGATTCGCGCCTTCAACGAAGACAAGCCGTATTGGCGCTTCGTCCAGGAACAACTGGCGGGCGACCGCCTCTTCCCGGAGGAGCCGGATGGGATCGCGGCCTTGGGCTTCATCGCCGCGGGTCCCTGGGATTTCGTCGGCCACGTCGAATTGCCGGAAACGAAGACGGACGGGCTCATTGCCCGCTACAATGATCGGGACGACATGGTGATGACGGCCATGTCCACGTTCCAAAGCCTGACGGTTCACTGCGCGCGCTGCCACGATCATAAATTCGATCCCATTTCCCAGCGCGAATATTACGGGTTGCAGGCCGTGTTCGCGGGCGTTGACCGGGCGGACCGTGGATTCGATCCGGACGAACGAGTGCATCGCGAGCGCGGAACACTTCTCTCGGAAAAACAGCAACTTAAGGCCCGGCTTCAATCACTTCGAAAGCGCCTCCGAGGCATTACCAGTTCTGACCTCACCAAGCTGGGCGATCGCTTGAGACAAGCCCGGGAGCAGTTGATCGCCCTGAGCAAGCCGGTCTCCGGCGAGAAAAGTCCCGGCAACGGTTATCACAGCAAAGTCATGCTCGCGGCCGCTGAGATCAAATGGGTCCAAGTGGACCTGGGACGCGAATGGCCGCTCGATCTGGTGCAGTTGGTCCCCGCCCGGCCGACCGATTTTCGCGATACACCGGGTTTCGGTTTTCCGCCGCGGTTTCGAGTCGAGATCTCGGCGGAATCGGGATTCTCCAACGCGGAGATCGTTTTCGACCACACTGACGCGCACTTTGCCAATCCGGGGGACGCGCCGCTCCTTCTTCATCTGAATGGGAAGCCGGCGCGATTTATTCGCGCCACCGCCACGGAGCTTTGGCAACGGACGGACGACTACTGTTTTGCCCTTGGCGAACTGCAGGCGTTTTCCGGTGGAACAAACAGAGCCATCGGTGCGCGAGTCCAGGCGTTGGATTCCATTGAAGCGGGCCGCTGGTCCACGAAGTTTCTGGTGGATGGCTACAGCAGCCGCGGCCGGCTCGATCAGGCTGCGCCTTCACGAGAACTGCTCGACAGCCGCGCCCATCTTGAAGAGACGATCGTCGCACTGGCCAAAGACCGAGGTCGTGTATTCGAATCGCTTTTGGATGGGCGCACGCGACAGGAGCTTCGGTTCGTGACCAACCGGCTGCAGGAAGTGTCTCACGCGATCGAGGAATTGCCTCCGCAGCTAAAGGTGTATGCGGCGGCGAATGATTTTGAAGCGACCGGCGCCTTCATGCCTGCGAAGAAACCCCGGCCGGTTCATTTTCTGGATCGGGGAGACGTGAGAAACCCGGGCGAATTGGCGCTGCCTGGCGCCCTCGCTTCCGTTCCCGGCCCCGAACCGGAGTTCACGTTGGAAAACCCCGGCGATGAAGGCAGCCGCCGGAGCGCGCTGGCGAAATGGATTACGCATCCGAGCAACATGCTGGCGCGACGGTCCATTGTGAACCGCATCTGGGGCTATCACTTTGGGCGCGGAATCGTGGAAACCCCGAATGACTTTGGGGACATGGGCGCGCGCCCGACGCACCCTGAACTGTTGGACTGGCTGGCTTTCCGGTTTGTTGACAGGGGCGAATCGATCAAGGCGCTTCACCGGCTCATTCTCACCAGCGCCACCTATCGTCAGAGCTCAGCCCACAATCCGCGAGCCGCCCGCATCGACGGCGGCAACCAATTTTTGTGGCGGATGAATCGGACGCGCCTCGATGCGGAAGCGCTGCGCGATTCCATGCTTTTTGTCAGTGGCAGACTGGACCTGGGCATGGGGGGGCCGTCCGTGCAGCAATTCGTCTTCAAAGACGACCATTCACCAGTTTACGACTACACGGGGTTCGACGGGAGCAGCCGGGAGAATGATCGGCGAAGCATTTATCGGTTCATTGTGCGCAGTGTCCCTGATCCGTTCATGGAAACGCTTGATTGTCCGGACGCGTCGATTCTGACACCGAAGCGGAATACAACTGTGACCGCGCTGCAGGCGCTAACGATGCTGAACAACCCATTCGTGCTGGCGCAGAGCGAACATTTTTCATCGCGATTGAAGGCGACGGCGAAGGGAACGCGGGCGCAGGTGGAACTCGCACATGAACTGGCCCTCAGCCGGAATGCCACCGAAGAGGAGTTGGAGAAGCTTTCGGCTTACGCAGAAAAGTACGGATTGGCCAACGCCTGTCGCGTCATTTTCAACAGCAACGAATTTCTCTTCGTGGATTGAACATCATGGCCAGCGCCGAACATACGTGCCAGTCACGCCAGGAGCCGGTGCCATGGTGCGCTGCGGGCAGGCCGGCGTTTGATCGCCGCGAGTTTCTCTGGCGGTCCGGAGGAGGCCTGGGAGGCATTGCGCTCGCGTATCTGCTCGGGAAGCAAGGACTATTGGGCGATTCAGAGCGTCCTTCCGGTCCAGATGCCGCGGTCCCTCATTCGTTGCCGCATAAGCGTCCGAAGGCAAAACGGGTCATCCAGTTCTTTATGTCGGGCGCCGCCAGCCAGTGTGACACATTCGATTACAAGCCCGAGCTGGTTCGCCGCCATGGGGAGAAATTTGATCCCGGCGGCAAGGTTGAATTGTTCCAGAGCGACCCGGGCGCAGTCATGAAAAGCCCCTGGGAGTGGAGACGCTACGGCCAATGCGGCAAATGGATCAGCGATCTTGTGCCTCACATAGGCTCGTGCGCCGACGACATTGCTTTCATCCATTCGATGATTTCGAAATCGAACGTTCATGGACCGGCCACGTTCATGCAGAACACAGGATTTGTGCTGCCCGGGTTTCCCGGCATGGGTTCCTGGATATCCTACGGTTTGGGCAGCCTGACAGATAATCTGCCGACATTCGTAGTGCTGCCGGACCCGCGCGGCTTTGCACCGAATGGGCCCGCGAATTGGAGCGCTGGATTTTTGCCAGCCTCGCATCAAGGGACCATGATCCGGGTCGGCAAACCCAATCCAATCTTCGATCTTTTCCCGCCGGGCGCCGCCGCGTTTATTACGCCGGAGAGCGAGCGTGCGGCTCAAGCGCTGCTCAAGGATTTGAACCGGGCGCACCTTGCCAGCAGAGAGGCCGATTCGCGTTTGGACGCGCGAATCGCCTCCTACGAACTCGCGGCCGGGCTCCAACTGAGCGCGCCCGAAGTGCTCGATCTTTCCGGTGAAACCGCGGCCAGCAGGCGGCTTTACGGATTGGACAATTCGGTCACGGCAGAGTTTGGAACCCGCTGCCTGGTCGCGCGGCGCCTGCTCGAACGGGGCGTTCGTTTCGTGCAGGTATGGAGCGGCGCAGACAATGGCTTTCCGCGCCGGAACTGGGACAGCCACGAGGATCTGGCGCGGGATCACCTCGA
>CAZCUL010000640.1:0-4302 GCA_964501475.1 uncultured Verrucomicrobiota bacterium
AGAATTTACATTTTAAGGGCTTCGGAGGAGGTGTGCCCCCAAACACCGAAACAGCCGCCGTGAAACCGCGGGTTGGGATCGAGTAGATCACCAAGAGGTGTTTGTTCTTTGTTGAGATGGCACGGGCCGGGAGCGATTCAAATGCAGAATGCAGATCGAAGAATGCAGAATGCGGAATTCTCCCGGCCCCTTACTTTATCCTGCGGCCGCACCGGGTTACTCCTGCTTGCCGGCGTTTTGCTTTGCCGTGTTGATGGACGCAATGGAAATAGCGACCATCTCGTTGGCCTCTTTCAGAAGCGGCGCCGATGTCTTGGTATCCACCTTGCCCGATTCGGCCAGCAGTTCGATCCAGTAGCCGCACTCGTCAGCTTCCTCGAGGACGTCACCCATCTTGGAGATGAACGCAGGCTTTGATTTGGCACGACAGGCTGCACGATAGTTTGCGCCGACAGAAGTGCCCGCGCGCAGCAGCTGTCTCTTGAGGATCCTGCTGGTTTCATCATTCGGCAATCGTTCGCAAAACGCGATTACCTGAAGGGCAAACTGCTTCGTCCGAGTCTGAAGATCTTGACACCTCATTGGACTGCCATTCTGCAGTCTGCACTCTACATTTTGCAATTGAATAGGTTGCGCACCAGCCTGTGCGGCAGAGTCTCCAAAACTCAACTTGCCTGGGGCAGCACCAGGGCGACTTGCCAACTTTTTCGGGGTCGTGGCAGACAAGCAATGCACTTGCCCTGCAAGCAAGCTTATGTGGGAGCGTTACCCACCGACTCCACCATCCTTCGCCTGGAATCCGAGTAACGCGAGGATTTCAAGCGAAGGATGTCCATAGGCTTGGCGAAGGAGGACTTTCTACGACCGGGATTCCAAGCTATGGATGGCGGGCCATATTCTACACCTACGTGATCGAGAGCTTGAGCGATCTTGACCAGCGTTACATCGGTCATACCGGGGACCTCCGGCAGCGACTCGTGGACCATAACGCTGGGAAGTGTCCCCATACTTCCAAGTTTGCCCCATGGAAGATCAAGGTTTATGTGGCGTTCGAGACGATGGAACAGGCCCAACATTTCGAGAAATACCTCAAGAGCGGTTCCGGTCACGTCTTCGCAAAGCGCCATTTCTGGAATCACGATGTAAACCCAGCATCGTAAATTTTCAACTGCGGGAAACTCGACCAAAGTACAGAGAGAAGCCTCATAAACTTCTTCAGGTGGGTGTGACTCCCACTCCCGCTACCATCCTTCGCTCTGAGTCGGCGTTGGGTCGGGTCGGAGCGAAGGATGCCCTCCATAGCCTTGTGCGAAGGAGGGCGTTCATTGGTCTGGCTCAGAGCTATGGGTGGCAGGCCAATCAGATCTGCCAGGGAAGTGATCCGGCTGCCCGACTGTAAATCGCGTGTCAGAAAACAAAGTCGGAAGTGACGAACTGGAGCATTTGAACTCCCAGTTCCGCCACAAGTCAGTTGCCCCATAATTGACGTTCGCTTCGCGAATCGTGGTCCAGCGCTTCCCACCAGCCTTCGCTTGGAACCCGAACAATGGGAGGGTTTCAAGCGAAGGATGTCCTCCGTAGGCTTGGCGAAGGAGGACTTTCGTGATCGGCGTTCCAAGCTATGGATGGCAGGCCAGTCTCTTGGACTCGTAGCTCAATTAGCAGAGCGCCCCGTTGTCTGCGGGAGGGTTGAGGGTGCAACTCCCTTCGGGTCCGTGCCCTCCATAGCGTCTGCGCGAAGGAGGGCGCCTGTGCATCCGGCTCAGTGCTATGGATGGCAGGCCATTTTTGGGGAGCGTAGCTCAGTCTTTAGAGCGCCACTGCCAGGTGGTGTCAAAGTAGCACGGCGGCCTGTTAAGCCGTTTGTCCTGGTGCGAGTCCAAGTCTGGCAGCCAATTCTTAGGGTCAGGTGTAAACGAAGTGCTCAAAAGGATTCTGCCCTAACTCGAAAGAACTTGTTGCTGCCCATGATCGGCAAGGTGGCCTGGGTGCCCAGGATCGGCCATGGATTGGTGCTGGTGGCAGTTTGCCAGCCGTGTGACACGGTGACGGATTCCTCCACGGTATACAGATAAGCCGGCCCGAGGTATGGCCATGAGAGTTGCAGCAGGTCCGGCGCAATCCGTCGCGCGCTGATGATCTCAAACGGACCGGAGATCGCGGGCGTGAGCCGGAAAATCTTTTGTTCATTCAACGCGAAATCCGCCGCCCAACTCGTGACGCCCCTGGCGACAGCGACATTATGCGTGAGATCGAACACATCGACCGGTTCGCACCCGCTCTCCCGGACCGACACATTGTCGATCAACAGATTGCCGACCGAGTAGGCGCCGAAAACCTTGAGCACAATGAAGAGTTCATTCTCGTACGGCGCAACGGATCCATTGCACGTGAAGCTTCCCTCGATTTGCGTCCATTGCTGGTTCGGCACGGGCATGTTTGTCCCCTGGGCAATGATTGCCGTCCATGAATCCGGCGTCCAATCGTGCGGTTGGAAGACCAGGTAAATGTAATCTCCGCCCCCCGCAGATCCCGCCTTCAGCCCATCCGCGTAAACACTGCAGGAAACCTGGTAACTCTTGCCGCGCTCGGCCTGAAGCCGGATGGCCAGCGGCTCCGAATACAAACCCGGACTGCTGATGAACGATCCGGTGGCGCATGCGTTCTGGCCTGTGGCTGCGTTTGAGTTGACGACCGAACAGGTTGCGAGGGTCCCGTAGCTGGGGCTGATCCAGCGGCCAAAGCCCGAGGCTGGCATGGCGCCGGTGAACTTCTCGAAATTGCCATTGGGAACCTTCTCTCCCGGCAACTGAAACCCGCGCCGAGCCTCGTTGTTCATCGCATAAACATACAGGTAATCACCGATGAAGTTCACTGCGTTCGTGGAACCGAGCGTGTCGGCATCCGCGACCAGATTGACTCCGGCATATCGTGCGATGCTTCGCAGTACTTGCAATGACGGTTTCGGTGCGCCGCAGAAGACAGATTTCCAGTCGCCGTGGTCCTGGGCCACCAGTGCAGGCTGGTTGTTAGCCGTGTATCGGCCCAGGACGTCGATGCCGCTGAGGACGGGGTTCACATGAAACGTGGGCGCGATGGCGTTTCCCCCGCCAAACGTGTGATTCGGCAGGTCCACCGCAATAGGCGAAACCGACCCGGAAGCGATAGTAATCGCCGGATGGATCGGAGCGGAATTCCGCACGAATGCAAATCCCGTGGCTTCTTCCATGCCGTTCACGGACAGGTTCGTCTCGTTGACGTAGCCGGGTGCGTACAGCCAGAGGAACGTCCGTCCGTTGGTCCTGGCCTGGCTGATCATCGCCTGCTCCGCGGCATCGATCCGGTGCGCATTGGCAAAGGCGAGCAGTTTCGCCGATGCGGGAATGTTGGGCAGATCCTCCAGGAGGTAATAACCCACGACCGCCCCCAGCGACTGAAACTCGCTTCGCAGTTCGAGGACATTCGGCGCGTTGAGGTCGAGGGAATCCGATTTCAGCCAGAAGAAGATTTCTTCGTCGAAGAGGACGGCGACCTGCGGTTCGAACACCGACTTCTTTGCCAGAACATCGGCAGAGGTCCCGAGCAGCAGCGCGTTGTTGATCCAAATGCTGTCCGCGTTGAACCGGCCGTCCGCCCACAGGTCCATCCACCACATCGCCTGATTGTGACCCACGACATTGCCGTAATCCCTTCGCAGGCACTGCATCGTATCCCATTCGGTTGAAAACCATGGATTCGAATCGGCCGGTGAAATCAGGTAAGTGTTCGAATCCTCCTCCTGGAGGTAGAGCTTTCCTGCGAGAATCACGGAATCGACCAGCGACATCATGTTCGCGGGCCGACCGACCTCCCGGTCGAAGTACGCGACCGGGCTGCACACGATGTCAATGTGGGTGCTGGTCAAGAGCCGTTTGAGGGCGAGATGACCCGAATGAGCGATGCCGCGGTTGCCGCCATTGATCACCAGATGGGTGGTGTAACCGTAAAACGCGGCGACGAGCGCCCTGTTCGCCGTCAACATTTTCACATGCGCTGCCAGCTCGGCAATCCGATCTGCGACCAGCTCATTGTGGTATTCAAGATAATCCGGCACCGCGCGCCGTTGCGCAGGATCGCGAAACAGACCATCGTCGCCGGAGGACCATTCCGCGGCCGGGGGAATCTGCACATCCACAAAGGAGGCATATGATCGGGACCAGGCCGAGTTGAGCGAGGCGATGTCCGGGTAACAAATCTGGAGCCAGTTGATGAATCGCAACCGGTTGGCCTCGCTGTAATCCCAGAAGTGATTCGCAATGTCAG
>CAZCUL010000641.1:0-19065 GCA_964501475.1 uncultured Verrucomicrobiota bacterium
TTTCGCCCAAATGCTCGTAGGCCACCGTCCCCATTCGCGTCATCAGGCGCATGCTCAACACGACGTAAATGGAATCGGTCAGTTCGATTCCCACTTTGCTGAAACGCGAATCCGGCGGCCCCATCAGGTAGGGCACCACATACATGGTCCGGCCCCGCATGGCGCCGGCGCAGAGCGCGTGGAGTTTTTGATACATCTCCCGCGGCGCCATCCAGTTGTTTGTGGGACCCGCTTCCTCCTGATACTCTGTGCAGACGTAGGTGCAATGTTCCACCCGCGCCACATCCCGCGGATCTGAGCGATGATAATAACCGCCCGGCCATCTTTCCTGATTGAGGCGAATGAGAATGCCTTTCTGGACGGCTTCTTCGGTCAACGTTTCCTTCTCCGCGCTTGACCCGTCACACCAATAGACGCGGTCCGGCTGGCAGAGCGCGGACATCTCTTCGACCCACTGTTTGATTTGCGGATGGCTGGTGTTGGGCGAACCGGGTTTTTGGGCCGTCATGATCTTCTGGACATTAAGAACCGCTCGAGCCGACGGCTTATCATTGCGCCAGTCCAGGTGTCGTCTGCAAGACTTCATGCGAACGTCCCCTTCTCATTGAACGCCGTTTGCGAGTCCACAGGGCGGTTGCAATCTGCCTCCTGGGGGGCGTGGACCGTTGCACAATGCAAATTCCCAATCACTCGACCCATCGACGTAAAGGCTGCAAGTCGCCGAGTGCCTGCCGTTTAGAGCAGAGTGAGGCAACTGGCATAGAAAAAGCGGGTAACAGCGGAAGAGAATCGAGCAGAAACACGAATATGAAAACAACCAGCCAAAAAAATACCAAGAGTACCAGCCTGAGGGGCGTCCAGAAATGGGTTTGCATTCTGATCGTCCCCGCCATGGCACTGGTCTTCACCGGGTGCAAGGTTGAAAAGACCGCCGAAGGTGAGATGCCAGAGGTGGACGTCCAGACGAAGGAAGGCAACCTTCCAGAATACGACATTGTGAAGACGGAAGAGGGGAACATGCCGGAGGTGGATGTGGACGTGAAAGGCGGAAAACTTCCGCGCTACGAAGTCGAGACCGCTGACGTGAACGTCGAAAAGGAAAAGGTCCGCGTGGAAGTGCCCGACGTGGACATCGGAACGGAGGAAAAGACAATTACGGTTCCTACCATCGATGTGGATATGCCTGGCAAAGCCGACCAATACGCCACGGAAGCTGATCAAAGGCTGATTGTGCTGGTCCGGACCAACCTGGGCCAACAGGATGAGGCAAATGCAGCACTGCTGCAAAGCTGGAAGATCAGCGCCAACAACGGCGTGGTCACCCTGGAGGGCAAGGTGCCGACCGCCGAGCAGAAGTCTCAAATCGAGGCCCGGGTGAAACAAGTCCCCGGGGTTACTCAGGTGAAAAATCAGTTAGAGATCGAGAATTAAATTAGCTCACCTGCGAGTCGTTGGACCTGCCGCGCGCCTGCCGCGCGGCAGGTTTTTTTTTGAGAAGTGCGGAGACGGCCCGGCGCGGCGCAAACATTTCAGGATTGACCCAGACAGGCTTGCTCGTGTTGCTTATCGCGTTTCCCTGCATGGAAGACGCCTGAAGCAGTCTCATTTTGATGAATGCACCTGCAGCAAGCTCTGGCAAAAGGGGCGCCTGGCTCGCCTTGACCGCGGCGTTCCTCGGTTGGATGTTCGACGGCTTCGAAATGGGCCTCTTCCCATTGGTCGGCGGACCGGCCTTGGAAGACCTGTTGGCCTTGAAGCCCGGCCAACTGGACGTCAGTAAATGGTTCTCCGTTATTATTGCCGTCTTCCTTGTCGGCGCAGCGACCGGCGGAGTCTTGTTTGGCTGGCTGGGCGACAAGATCGGCCGCGTGCGCGCCATGTCGCTCAGCATTTTCACCTACGCCATTTTTACCGGCCTCTGCGGTTTTGCGGCCGAGGCCTGGCATATCGCCGCACTGCGGTTCATCGCTTCCCTCGGAATGGGCGGGGAATGGTCGCTGGGCGTGGCGTTGGTCAACGAGATTTGGCCAGATAAGTCCCGGGCCTGGCTGGCCGGAGCCATTGGGGCCGCAGCCAATGTCGGCTTTCTGCTCGTGGGCCTGATGAGCCTGGGCATGGGACAAATCCTCGAAGGACTGGAAGCCTTCCTGCAGGGAATTGGCTTGTCGGATCAATCGGTCGGCAAGCTCCTTTCGCATTCGGGCTGGCGCCTTCTGATGATGATGGGAGCGTTGCCGGCCCTGTTGATTTTTTTCATTCGATTGTTCGTTCCGGAATCGGAGAAGTGGCTTCATGAAAAGTCAAAGGGGTCCACGTCGCACTGGGAAGGGATCGATCTTCTGGGTGTGCTGGCGGGCTGTGTGGGTGCGCTGGCAGTTATTTTTGTCTGGTCGCCGCTGGTCGAAAACCAGGTTTGGCGCGGCCCCGGAACCGTGCTGGGCCTGGCTGTGGCCGTTTGGGGATATATGTTTCCTTTGCGCCAGTATTTGCGCCGCGCCGAGTCCAAAGGAGAAATCGCGCCAGGGAGTCTGGGACGCATTACGAAGCTGATGCTGCTGGGGACCGGTCTGGCGGGGGTGGCCTTGCTCGGAACCTGGGGTTCGGTGCAATGGGCGCCCAAATGGGCCTCCGAATTGAGTCGCGACCCCTCGGCCTTTGCCAAGGAATACACGCAGATTGCCTCCGGCGCCGGGGCCATCCTGGGAACGGTGACGGCAGCCCTGATGGGCGGCTGGATCGGACGGCGGATCACTTATACGATTCTTTGTGTAGCAACCATCATCGCGGCTCTCTGTTTTTATCAATTCAACGAGAGTTTCGGTCCGGCATTCGTGGCTTCGATCTTTATCTTTGGGGGCGTCTCGGCGGCGTTCTACGGTTTCTTTCCGTTGTACCTTCCGGAGCTGTTCCCCACCCGAGTGCGCGCCACTGCCCAAGGGTTCGCTTACAACTTCGGGCGGATCATTGCCGCGGTTGGCTCTCTGCAAACCGCCACGTTTATAGGCCTGTTCGATGGCGACTTTCCAAAAGCCGGGTCAGTGATGGCCGCCATTTATCTGGTTGGCATTGTGATCATCTGGTTCTGCCCGGAAACAAAGGGCAAGCCGCTCCCGGAGTGATCACATGATCCGGGGACTGTGCAGACGTGTTTGACTCTTCCCGCGCATGAAAGAGAAAGCTTACGCGGCGGCCGGTGTGGACATCGATCTCGGCAACAAGGTCAAAGCCGGCTTGCCGCGGCTGCTGGCCTCGACTCATCGCAAAGAGGTCCTGGGCAAAGTGGGCGGCTTCGGCGGGTTGTTCGAGCTGGATGTTCGCAAATACCGGCAGCCGGTCCTGGTCTCGAGTGTGGATGGCGTGGGCACGAAGCTGAAGATCGCGTTTGCCATGGACCGGCACGACACCATCGGCCAGGACCTGGTAAACCATTGCGTCAACGACATCGCGGTGCTGGGCGCCGAGCCGCTCTTCTTTCTGGACTATCTCGGGACCGGAAAACTGGAGCCACGGATTTTTCAAGAGATCCTTGCGGGGTTCGCCCGCGCTTGCGCTGAAAACGGCTGCGCCTTGATCGGCGGCGAAACCGCCCAAATGCCCGGCTTTTACCGGGACGGCGAATACGACCTGAGCGGCACCATCGTGGGCGTGGTCGAGAAATCGCGAATGCTCGACGGCAAATCGATCCGGCCGGGCGACGCCGTGATTGGCCTGGCCTCGAGCGGGCTCCACACCAACGGCTATTCGCTGGCGCGCAAAATTTTCTTCGAGCAATTGAAGTTGAAACCAAAGAGCCGGCTGTCCAACCTCGACGAAACGATCGGCGAGGAGCTGTTAAAGGTGCATGTCAGTTATCGGCCGGTCATCCGGAAAATGCTTCAGAAGTTCAATCGCCGTTCGGCCGGCACGTCCACCCGAAGCAAGGACGCCATTAAGGGCATGGCGCACATCACCGGCGGCGGCTTCATGGATAACATCCCGCGAGTGTTGCCATCCAATTGCGACGTTGTGATTCGCAAGGGAAGCTGGGAGATGCTTCCCGTTTTCCGACTGATTCAGGAGAAAGGCGGCGTGCCGGACGAGGAACTCTACCAGGTCTTCAACATGGGCATTGGCATGGTTGTCATCGTTGCGGACGAGCAGGCGGACGCGGTACTGCGTTTCCTGCGCGCGAATGGGACAAGGGCCTGGATCATTGGCCAGGTCAAGCGCGGCAAAGGACAAGTGCATCTGACTTGATTTATGGTGAACAGACCGCTTATGTGCAAATCGACTTTTTGTTTTCGAACCGGTCGCGGCCCGGGCCTTCCACCCTGGTCCGTGGCCGTTGTCTTTATCTGCGGATTCCTTCGAGGGGCATTCTCATCCGAGACTGCGCCGGCTGCCGATCTCGATCCGTCCGTCCGCCTGATGCGGGCGGTAGTGGAGCGTTATGGGGACGACCAGCGCGCCTTGGAACGGTGGTACAACATCGATATCGCCGAAGCGCGATGGCAGAGATTGAAGACGTTTCTCGAAGAGCAGCAGCGGTCTCTAGGAAACCTGGACTTCGACGCGCTGAAGCCGGCCGGCCGCATCGATTACCTGCTTTTGCGAAATAAACTGCGCTTCCAATTGCAACAACTGCAATACGACCGGGAACAGTTTGACCAGGTATCCAGCCTGGTTCCGTTCGGCTCGGCAATCATCGATCTCGAAATGGCGCGCCGGCGGATGGAACCTGCCAACGCTGTGGAAGGGGCCGAGATTCTTGCCGACATTGCCCAACAGGCCGCGCGGGCGCAGAAAGAGTTGTCTGCGAAACTAAAGTCTGCCCCCGAGCCGGCTGATTTGCCGGGCGAAGTGATAGCGAGCCGGGCCGCGCGGGTGGTGGACGACCTTCGCAATACCCTGAAACGGTGGCATGACTTTTATGCCGGTTACGATCCCGAGTTCACCTGGTGGATGCGGCATCCGTTCCCGCGAGCGGAAAGGGAATTGAAGGACTACGCCTCCTTCCTGCGCAAACGTTTGGCGGGCTTCCCGGACGAGGGCGAGGAGCCTGTGATCGGCGATCCAATCGGGCGGGAGGCGTTAATCGATGCGCTGGCTGCTGAGATGATTCCTTATTCGCCGGAAGAGCTGATCGAGATTGGCGAACGCGAGTTTGCGTGGTGCGAACGGGAAATGAAGCGGGCAGCGGACGATCTGGGATTGGACGGCGATTGGCAGCGCGCGCTGGATCACGTCAGCCGCCAGCATTTGAAGCCGGGCGGGCAACCCGAGTTGATTAAGAAGCTCGCCCATGAGGCGGTCGAGTTCCTGCGAAAGCGCGACCTGGTAACGATCCCGGAGCTTTGCCTTGAAACCTGGCGCATGGAAATGATGTCGCCGGAGCGGCAGAGGGTGAACCCTTACTTCACCGGGGGCGAGGTCATTTCCGTATCGTATCCCACCGAGACCATGAGCCACGAAGACAAGCTCATGAGTATGCGCGGCAATAATCCCTCTTTTTCGCGAGCGACGGTCTTTCACGAGCTCATTCCAGGCCACCACCTCCAGGGCTTCATGGCGCAACGATACAACGCGCATCGCCGCGCCTTTCGCACGCCATTTCTCGTCGAGGGATGGGCGCTTCATTGGGAAATGCTCCTTTGGGACATGAGCTTTCCACGCCACGCCGAAGACCGCGTCGGCATGCTCTTCTGGCGGTCGCATCGCTGCGCTCGAATCATCTTTTCATTGAAATTCCATCTCGGAGAAATGAGCGCCGCCGAGGCCATCGACTTTCTGGTCGAGCGCGTCGGGCACGAGCGCCGCAACGCCACTGCCGAAGTCCGGCGTTCCGTGGCCGGCTCCTATAGTCCGCTCTACCAGGCCGCTTACATGCTTGGCGGTTTGCAACTGCGGGCGCTGCGAAAGGAACTCGTTGAAGCGGGCAAAATGAGTGATCGCGAATTCCATGACGCCGTCCTGCGGGAAAACGCCATTCCCATCGAAATGATTCGCGCCAGCTTGACCAGGCAGAACCTTCGGCCGGACTTCAAATCGAACTGGCGCTTCTATGATCCCGGTCAGTCTGGAACTGCGGACCCCGACGATCCAAAGAGCAACGCCAAATCCCCGCGGGAGCAGTAATTCAGTTCGCCTGCGCTGCCTTTCGGGAGCGGCTACGGCGCTTACGTTGGCTCTCGGTTCGACTGGTACACGCCGGCCGGAAAATCCGCCTCGACCTTTAGGGGCAAGAAAATTACGGGCAAGAAAATGGGAAGCCCAATCTTCTTGCCCACCAATGTTCTTGCCATTCACCCTGGTCTATCGCGTTTCTGGTGAGCCGCTTTCTCGACAGGGGTCGGCCGTCTGAAGTAATCTCCTCTTATGCCGGCGGCCACGCCTGAAACTTTGCCTCTCGAACTGGTGCGCGCCTTGTCCGAGGTCGTGGGCAAAGAAAATATTGTGGCCGGCGAACAGGAGTTGCTGGTTTACGAATGCGACGCCTACACCCTCGAGAAACATTTGCCCGGTGTGGTGGTTCTGCCCGGGAGCACGATGGAAGTCGCCTCCGTCGTCAAGCTCTGCGCCAAATACCGCGTTCCCATTATTCCACGCGGCGCAGGAACGAGCTTGAGCGGGACGGTCCTGGCCGTAACCGGCGGTGTCATGATCGCTCTCACGCGGATGAACAGGATCATCGAAATCGACTGCGCGAATCGCCGCGCGTTCGTCGAGGCCGGTTGCGTGAACGCCTGGGTGACGAATGCCGTCAGGCCCCGCGGCCTCTTTTATGCCCCGGACCCTTCCAGCCAGCCCGCCTGCACCATCGGCGGCAACGTCGGCACCAACTCCGGCGGGCCGCACACGTTGAAGTACGGTGTCACCACCGATCACGTTCTCGGCTTCGAAATTGTCCTGCCCGATGGGGAAATGGCCTGGCTCGGCTCTCGTCCGGATGGCGGCGACGATGTGGATGGCTACGACCTGCGCGGGGCGGTCATTGGAAGCGAAGGGATGTTCGGCATTGTCACCCGCGTCTTGCTGCGGTTGATGCGCGCCCCACAAGCTTACAAAACAATGCTGGGCGTGTTCGAATCCGTGGACCAGGCCAGCCGGACGGTCAGCGATATCATTGCGGCGCGCATTGTTCCCGGCGCGCTCGAAATGATGGATCAGCTCATTACGCGGGCCCTCGAAGAGGCTTATCACTTCGGCTTTCCGCTGGATGCGGGAGCGGTCCTGATTATCGAACTGGACGGATTGGCCGCCGGCCTTGATGAACAAGCCGAGCGCGTGGCCGGGATTTGCCGGAAGAACGGAGCGCGCGAAGTGCGCCAGGCGAAGTCCGACCAGGAACGGGCCGATCTCTGGAAATGCCGCAAACGCGCATTCGGCGCCATTGGGCGCCTGAGTCCGAATTTCATTACCCAGGACGGGGTCGTGCCCCGCTCGAAGCTTCCGGAGATGATGCGTTTCATTCAGGAATGCAGCCGGAAATATGGCTTGCGCATTCCGAATGTCTTTCACGCCGGCGATGGCAATCTGCATCCCTTGATTCTTTACGATGAGCGTGATCGCGAGCAGGTGCGCCGGGCTCTGGAAGCGAGCAATGATATCCTGGGCAAATGCATCGAACTGGGCGGAAGCGTCACTGGCGAGCATGGCATCGGCGTCGAGAAAATCGATTTCATGGCAAAGCAGTTCAGTCCCGACGACCTGGAAGCGATGCGAATCCTGAGGCGAGTATTCGATCCCGAAATGCGCTGTAATCCGCACAAAATGTTCCCCGGCTCGAAACGCTGCGCCGACTTCGCCCCCCGAAAACAGGCGGCCGCTTGAACGCAAACGCAACGATTCAGTTCGAGGACGGTTGACTGGGAGGGCTGCTGGAGGTCAAACCCACGCCTGGAGGATTTCCAGCGGGTCATTGCACCTTTCGCAGCAGCGGCGAAACGTGCGTCACGTCGCCCAGCTTCCGAGCAAGCGTCGGTTTGGCAGCCTCTTCTCCCGGTTCCATGGAGTGAGCTCAGCATGACAGTCGTGCGCCAGCACGAACCCCGAACGACGGACAACGAAACCATTTACCGCGCAAAAACCCTCCACTACAGTGAGCTCAGATGATCCTTTCGGGCAAAACAGTTGAGGAAATCTCGCGTCGCCTGGCGGCGGCTCATTCGGCCGGGACGAAAATCGAGGGTTATGATCTCCAGTCATTGGATCAAATCCCCGAGCATGTTCCCGAGGATATGACGGTGACGGTGGAAGCGGGTGTGACATTGGAGGCCCTCCAGAAATCGCTGGCGAAACAGCAGCAGTGGCTCCCCATCGATCCCCCTTTTCCCGAAAACGCCACTATCGGCGGAATTATCGCCTGCAATGCCAGCGGCCCGCGACGGTTCGGTTACGGAACAATTCGAGATTATCTGATTGGAATCAAAGTCGTGCTGGCCGACGGAAAGGTCGTCAAGTCGGGCGGCAAAGTGGTGAAGAATGTTGCCGGCTACGACCTGCAAAAGCTGTTCGTCGGCAGCCGGGGGAGCCTGGGGGTGATCGTCGAAGCCGCCTTCAAGCTTCGACCCTTGCCAGAAGCGGAGCGGATTTTAAAGGCAAACTGCAGCTCGCTTCAGGAGGCCGGGAAAGTGATTGCCGCCAGTTTGGAGGCCGAAATCACACCAGTGATTCTGGACCTGCATCCTGGAACCGATCCACCTGGGCCGGTCTCGTTCGTGGTTGTTCTCGGCCTGGCCGGCACTGCGGAAGAAGTCGAGTGGCAACTGAGCAAGGCTCATGACCTCGGATTCACCGATCCGGCCGATCTGGCATATGAACGCGCGTTCTGGAATCGGAACGACGCGTCGTGGCGCCGGCTTTCCGTTCTGCCCTCACGCCTGGTCGATGCTATCGGGAGTCTGGGAAACGCCCCGTTTGTGGCGCGCGCGGGCAATGGCGTTATCTACCACCGCGCTAACTTGGAGGGGCCAAAAGCCAACCTGCCCATCCAACTGATGCGACGCGTCAAAGACGCTTACGATCCGCGTCATATTTTGCCGGAATTGCCACTGTGAAACGCCCACCGCCTTCCGCTCCAATCGAACGCTTTCTCGACTACGAGAAGTCATTGGCCTGTATTCATTGCGGACTCTGCCTCTCGGCCTGTCCCACTTACCTCGAGACCGGCAACGAAAACGATTCTCCGCGCGGCCGCATCTACATCATGCGCGGCCTCCAGGATGGGCGTCTGCCTCTCGGCGACACGTCTGTGCGCCACATCGACCTTTGCCTGGGCTGCCGGGCTTGCGAAGCGGTCTGCCCAAGCGGCGTTCAGTACGGCGAGTTGCTGGAGGCGACGCGCGATTATATCGAAAAGGCCTACCGGCGTTCTCCTTTTCAGACCTTCCTGCGGAGGGTCGCCATCGAGCGGGTCCTTCCTTATCCCCGCCGTCTGAAGATGGCCCTTTTGCCAGCGAGGCTGATTCGGCTGCTCCACCTGGAAAAGGTCCTGCCCAAGTTTGCCCGTGAGGCGCTGGCTCTGCTGCCGCCTTCGTTCCAGTCCGCCGCGTTGCCGGAATTCAGTCCGGCCGCCACCGGGGAAAAGCAGGGTCGAGTGGGCTTCATCAGCGGCTGCGTGATGCAAGTGCTCTTCGCCCGGACCAATGCTTCGAGCGTTCGATTGCTGAATCAAGCCGGTTACGATGTCCTGGCGCCGCAAAAGCAGGTTTGTTGCGGCGCGCTCTACGCGCACGGCGGAAACCTGGAGAGCGCTCGAGACTGCGCGCGCCGCAACATCGAGCTGTTCGAAAAACTTGACCTGGACTGGATCGTGATCAACGCCGCAGGGTGCGGCTCGACCTTGAAGGAGTATGGCCAGCTTTTGGCCGGGGAACCGGCCTGGGCCGAACGAGCCGCCGCATTCGGCCGGAAAGTAAAGGATTTGACGGAGATCCTCGCAGCCTCCATCGCTTCCTCTCCCAGCGGTTGGCCGGCGCTCGGAGTTACTTATCACGACGCTTGTCACCTCGCTCATCCGCAACAGATCACGCTTGAACCTCGAAAGCTGGTTCGCGGCAGGGCGAGCCACTTCGTCGAGTTGCCCGAGTCCGACGTCTGCTGCGGCAGCGCGGGCAGTTACAATCTGACCGAGCCGGAGATGGCCGAGCGCCTCCAAGAGCGCAAGGTGGAAAACATTCTCAAGACCGGCGCTAAAATCGTAGTCACGACAAATCCCGGCTGCATTTTACAAATTCAAGCGGGCTTGCGGAAGCGGGGCGCCCACGACGTGCGGGTCGTCCATATCGCTGATTTCCTGAACGTCGAAGGTACCGGCGCAAAAGAAAAATTCCGGGGCGCGTCCTGAAACGCGCCCCGGAACGTGAATGTCCGAACTGCGTAAACTAACGATTTAACGATTCTGCCGCTCCTGGCCCCTGGTACTGTCCTTCTGCTGTTGTTCCGTGGAAGAGCCTTCCCTCTTGTCGGGCTTGTGTTCCTCGGCCGTATCCTCGGGGTGGGCGCCGATGAATTCGCCTGTGGGCGAGATGCGAAACATCATTTTTTGGTCGTCTCCGGTAGAGGTGACCTTGTAGCGCACTTGTCCGCGATTTGTTTCGCGATCAATCCGCGTAATGGTAGCGTTGCCCGCGTGCTTTTGAATGGCGGCACGGACTTCAGCCGGAACATCGTTTAGCTGAATATTTTCCTGCTTCCACTCCAGAGCTTCGGCAAGGCGCTCCATGGGCCTTTGCTCCGTGCGGCCTTCGCGACTCTCGTAAGCGGACCGCGCGGGGGTGCGGCCTTCAATCCGCTCGCGTTGCATTTCCCGCTCGCGCTCGGCGGACAAATCACGCCGGCGTTCCTGGTCGTAGTTTCGATCGTCCAGGTTCCGCGTACTGTAACGTTCCCGTTCCCATTCGCGGTCGTAAGGACGGGGCTCGTACTGACCGCGGCCCTGAAACAACGGCGCACCGTAATCTCGGTCCCGATAAGCGGGGCGATCGTAATCCTGCCGGTCCAAACGGTCGCGCCCGTAGTAATCGCGGTCTCGCTCCAGCATCTCACGGCGGTCGCGTTCCCAACGACCCTGGTCTTCGTAGCGCGACCAGGCGCGCTCCTGGGCCGGCTGCGCGCCGAGGATATCACCCTGCGCGCCCACGCGGAAGAACTGCCGTTTTCCATCCCGCTTGACCAATACCTTGTAAAGCACCTGGCCACGGACGGTTTCCTGGTCGATGCGGGCGATCTCCGAACTGCCTGCTTGCCGCTTGATCGACTGCTGCACTTCTTGAGGAAGCTTGGACAATTGAATGCCTTCCTCGTGATACCCAAACAGGTCTTCGGCCCGTTCCTGGTCCCGATAACGGTCGTCGTAGCGTCCGCGATCAAAACTCTCGGAGCGGTCGCGTTCCCGTTCAAAAGAGCGGTCCCCGTAACGATCCTGAGTGCGATCCTGGGGTCTCTCGCGGTATCGCTCCTCGTATCGCTCCTGGGCCAGGGCCGCTGTCGAACCGAGACTGCAAGCCAAGCCCAAGGCGAGCATTGAATTGGTTATTCTTGCCATACCGATTTCCTTTCTTATTGGTTGTTCAATTTCAGAAGAATGTCACTGCAATAGACTTCAGCGGCTGCTATGCCACCAGTTGCCATTTACTGTAACCTGAGACTGGGCAGGTGATTGCAATCGTCGGCCCGGCAACAGGGCACAAATTGCATTGCAGCTTGCCGTTGGCTTCTGACCTTCGTTTGCAAGATGCATGGGGCGGGAGCACGTCAAACTCGCAATGCCAGCGGGCAGGAAGTATGGAGTCCCGCCTTCAGGCGGCGGGGCGCGCAGACACGATGCCTATGAAAACTTGCCGCGCGCTCGACCAGGCGACAGCTCCACCGGCTGAAGCCGGGACTCCATGCGGTGGGGAGCAGATGGGGAGCGATTTCTGCATCCTCGTACTTGCGGGGAATGGGCCGGCTGTTCACTATCCAATGAGTGAAAAACCTTGTGGCGATAGTTGCTCTTGCCCTCGCCATTCCCTTCCCGGCAAAGGGGTCTGACGAGCAGCTCTTTGCTTCTACCCTCGATGTCCATCCGCCGCACATTGCGACAGATTCCTCGGTTCGCTACGACTACGGCATTGTGTATGTGCGCGGCCGGAGGGCTGGCGACGAAGTCCACAAGCGATTTTACACTGACATTGCGGCGCCTCTGTTTCTCGAAGCGGGCGCCGATCTCATGCTGCTGCATCCGGACGGCCGTGAAGAACTGCTCGTGGAAGGCGGCCAGGGCGCCGTTACAGACCCTGTTGTCTCCTTCGATGGCGAATGGGTCTATTACACCTATATCCACACTCTGGAAGGCGCTGGACAATTCACCCCGCCGCGCGAAGGAGCGGATATCTACAAACTCCATCTGCCGAGCCGGAGGATGGTGCGGCTGACACATCAGGAATTCACGCCAAACACGGGGGCTGCGGAGTGGTCGGGCGATTGCCGGAAGAATGAGGACGGCAAAACCTATCTTTCCTACGGTGTGATGAACTTTGGAACTTATCCGCTGCCGGGGGGCAGAATCGTTTTCACGAGCAATCGCAATGCGTTTCGGCCACCGCGAGCCTATCCGCGCGTGGCTTTGCAATTGTTTGTCATGGATGACGACGGTTCCAACGTCGAGCAGATTGGCCACTTGAATATTGCCGGGGCGCTTCACCCGGTGGTATTGACCGACGGCCGTATCATCTTCAGCACACTCGAATCACAGGGGGCGCGCAGCGACATTCTCTGGGGGATTTGGAGCATTGATCCCGACGGCACCGATTGGGGGCCGGTGGTGAGCGCATTCGATCCGGGCGGGGCGCCCAACGCCTTCCACTTTCAAACCCAGCTTTCCGACGGCTCGATTGTGGTAGAAGGTTATTACAATCAAAACAACTCCGGCTTCGGGACCTACATCAAACTTCCGCTCCAGCCCAAGGCCGAATATCCCGCTTTTGGTCCAGCCTACATGCGGGACCCGCGAAACAAGCCATGGCGGTTCGGCCGATTCGAAAACGGCAAAGGGCGCTGGTACCGGATGCCGTTCATGCCGGTCGGCTCGGAAAGCCTCACGCCATTTGCCCGCATTGACGATGCGCCGGCCGACCCGGCCGTCCTCGCGGACAAAAAGTCGGTCAAGAGCGGCAAGTTTACCCATCCTTCGGGCGCGCCGGACAATCATCTGCTGACCATCTATTCGCCCGGACCGGCCAACCATCAATACAAACATCTGCCGCAAATTGACGGTGGCATTTATCTGATCAAGGACGGGCAGGCCATCGGGGAGCCGGGCCAGATGCTGCTGATCAAGAACGATCCGAATTACAACGAACAATGGCCGCGCGCGGTGGTGCCTTATTCGCGCATCTATGGCATCAGCGAGCCCGGAAGCATTCCGCCACTGGCAAACGACGGTTCGCGCTCGGCCCATTTGCCGGAGGGGACGCCCTTCGGGCTCATCGGCACGTCCAGCCTCTACAAGCGCGAAACATATCCGAACGGTCTTGTGCCCGAAGGAAAGGTGACCGCGGAATACGTCGGGGAAGGGGACCCGTGGCGCGGGCTTGACGAGTTCACCAGCCACGGAAACGGCATAGCTCTCAACTGGCACAACCAGGGCGCCGAGGCCGGCCTCTATGCCAACGAAGACATCCACGCCATTCGCATTCTGGCCATGGAACCGACGACCGACCGGAATCGCGGCCCAAAGAACGGCCGCCTTTTCCACAATCACGCCAAAGAGCGTTTGCGAATCCTGGGCGAGATTCCGGTGCGTAAGTTTGACGGCGAGGAACAGCCGTTGGACCCGGACGGCAATCCAGACACCAGCTTTCTCGCCAGGATTCCTGCCGACACCGCCTTCACGTTTCAAACCCTCGACAGGCACGGCATGGTCCTGAACATGGCGCAGACCTGGCACCAGCTTCGCCCCGGCGAAGTTCGCAACAATTGCGGCGGGTGCCACGCGCACAGCCAGAAGCCCACGCCTTTCGAACTCACCGCCGCCGCCAGGCCGGACTATAACGTCTGGGACCTGGTGAACGAAACGCCCTTGCTCACCGGCAAATCGGGCGATGAATCCGGCGCGAAATGGGACGCGCAACATGAAACCGGCCTGAAGGTCGAGAAAGCAGCCATTGCCAACGTCGAATACCGGCGTGACGTGAAGCCCATTTTGCAGCGCAGTTGCGCGCCTTGTCATAGTAAGAGCCGGGAGCCCGCCGGAAATCTCGATCTCGATGCAGACGACGAATGGGTGACCGTCGAAAGCGAGGGAAAGCTGCCGGGCACCTATGCGCGGCTTGCTGCGGACGAGCGGGCCAGATTTGGATTCAAGCCGCCCGGTTGGGACAGTTGGGGATATTTGAATGCCTCCCGTTACATTCGCAAGTTCCAGTCGCGACGAAGTCTTTTGATTTGGAAAATCTATGGTCGCCGCCTGGACGGCTTCAGCAATGAAGATCACCCGTCCGAAAGGGAGCCAGGCGAGGGCAAGCTCTATGAGAAGGGCGAGCCCATCGAGCTGGCCAGGAACCGGCACCGCTTCGACGTCGATTATACCGGCAGCGTCATGCCGCCGCCGGAGGCAGTGGCCGGAACCTACACGAACGAAGCGGGCGAACGAATCAAAGTCGAGGCGCTCAGCGACGAAGACAGGATCACGCTGGTGCGTTGGGTTGATCTCGGTTGCCCCATCGATCTTGATTATGATTTGGCATATGCCGGCCGACGCGGGTTTGGCTGGATGTGCGATGACAACCGCCCGGTGCTGACGCTCACTTATCCTCAACCCGGCCGGAACGAGCCCCTCTCGCGCATTGTCGTTGGCATGTTCGATTATTATTCCGGGTTGGATGCGGCGACCTTTAGCGTCACGGCGAACTTTGCCGCCAATGGCGTCCAGGTCGGAGGCAACCTGGCTCCTCTATTCAAGCCGCTCAGCCAGGGTGTTTGGGAGCTGCTGCTGGAAAGGCCCATTCGCAGTTTGCCGAACGGCGAAATCGCCGTCTCCGTGCGCGATCACCAGGGGAACATCAGCCGCATCGAGCGGCGCTTTTCCGTGGGTGCGATGAAACAAACTGCACGGCGATGATTGCAGAAGCCGCCAGGCGGAAATGCCCCGTGGCGCGCAGCGTGGCCCTGCTCGGTCTGGGCCTGCTCGTCACTCGAGCGGCAGAGTTCCGCAATGTTTCTCAGCCGGTTGAATCTGACGGGTTGCCATTGCGGGTGCACGTCTTTGAGGATTACGAGACGGAGATTGAAAAGCGCTGGTGGCTTCGGGGGGTGACGGAAACCAACAATCTGCCTCCCGGTTCTTCAGACTCCGTTCCGAATCGCCGCGCCTGCCGCGCCAGCCTCACCAGGGATTTTGATGACAAGATGGGCGATCCGACGCGGGCCTACAAAGCAGTCATCTTCAACCCGGTTCCCGGGCCGCCCATGGGGGCGAATACGCGCCTGTCCTTCCGTTATTGGCTGAGCGGGACGCAAACTCTGCGAGTGCAGATTTACAGTCTGTCGAAGGGCTGCCATCGGTTTCTGACGCTCACAAATCTGCCCGAGCAGACTTGGAAATCCATCACAGTGGACATGACCCGGGCGCGCAGGCCCGACGGCAGTGGGGGCCCGCTTTCCGAAGACGAACGGATCGATGACATTCAGTTTTACATCGCGGCGGAGGCCGAGTTGGTCATCGACGACATTGTCCTCTATGAGCCCGGGCGGGAGGAGAAGGCGGCGCGGTTTCCGAAACGCCTCATTTTCACCGGTTGGTTTGACACCGGCAAACAGGGTGAAGGCCACGAATGGCCGGGCGAGTTTGAAATTGTGCAGCACGAGCCGCCTTTCACCTGGAAAGCCGCCAAATCGGTTTCCACCTCGGACAATGAGGAATCCTGGATTCGCGTTCACCTCCGAGGACGGCGCCCGCTCAGCGCACTCAACCGGCTTCGCTTCCGTTACCGGCTGAATGGCGCAGCGGAGTTAAAGGCAAGCCTCGCTGACACGGCTTCTGGAAAAGAGTGGACGGCCAAAGTCGCGAATCCGGAAACCGGCCGTTGGTCCCTGGCGGGTCTTGACTTTCCGGCGGGCGGAACCGGATTTCATGCCGATGAAATTCGCTTTCGCACCTCGCGCCACGCCGAGTTGAAAGTGGATGACCTGCTCCTCTACGAACCGTGAAAGGAGCGCGGCTGTCCTCGGCCGCAGCGCTCGCGAATGCGAGAGGCGCTGGGGAAGTCCGCTGACAACCATGCTATGCGGCATGCTGCGGCTGGGGACGCCGCGCTCCGGCGCGGCCCCGGATCCGCTTTGGCTTGCGACGCGCCGGGACAATCGATTGAATGACGATCATGAGATGCTTTCTGTTTGTTCTGCTCGCAGGCGTCCTCGGCGGCGCCACGAGTTCAGGTTTCGCCGCGCCGCCTTCCGCGGAGGCCGCTCGGGAAGTGGCGCCCGGAGTTCTCCAAATCGGAACCATCGAAGACAAGAGAATCCGCGAAAGTTCCGGCATGGTTGCCAGCCGCACTCATCCCGGGGTGTTCTGGACGCACAACGATAAAGGAAACAAGAACCGGCTTTTCGCCATCTCGCGAGCAGGCCGGTCAATCGCGACGGTCCAGGTCGAAGGCCCGCCGATTCTGGACTGGGAAGACATCGCCATCGACGACCAAGAGCGGCTTTACATTGCCGATACGGGAAACAACGACGGCGACCGGGTTCAAGTGGCGGTTCATCGCATCGCGGAGCCGGACCCGCAGGGGCCGGCGAAGCGCGTTACAATCGATTTCACCTGGCAGTTGAAATATCCGAACCGGCCATTCGATTGTGAAAGCCTTTTCATTTGGAAAGACGCCGGCTATCTGATCTCGAAAGTCACCAAAGATCGGACGGCGGAGCTTTTCCGTTTTCCGATCTCGAACCAAACCGGCCCGATCACCCTGGAACCGGTGGGACGGCTGCCAATTACTTCGCCAGTGACCGGGGCGGACATCTCTGCGAGGGGCGATCTTCTGGGAGTGGTTTGCAAGTCGGGCGCCTATGCGTTTCGAATCAATGGCAATGTGGCTGAGGCGGCGCGGGTCGAACCCTGGCGGACCTATTTCAAAGGCTACCAGGTCGAGGCGTGCTGCTTCCTTCCCGAAGGCCTGCTGGCCACTGCCGAGTCCGGCGAGGTCTTTCTTTTTACCGACGAGGCATTCCGGCCGCCGAGATAATCTCTTCTCGTGACCGACCCGCCTGGGCGGGCCCGCTCCAGCGTGGATTCAGCGCCGCAAAACAAATGGTCCAAATGGTCCCGGCCGCTCAGCCTGGCCGTGACGGCGCTGGCGCTCTCGATCATTTTTTACCGAATCGATTCAGGGGCGTTTTTCAATGCGCTTGGCCGTGTGGAACCCGGTTGGTTTCTGCTCGCCACAGCCGTCTATGGGCTTGCTTTTCTTTTCGGTGGATGGCGGTGGCATTTGACACTGCGGCTGACCGAATGCGCGGTTCATCCTTCCGCCAGCGGCCGCCTTTATCTGATTGGCCATTACTTTTTCATCATCCTGTTTGGAGGACTGGCCGGAGATGTGGCCAGGTCCACGGCTTATGCGCGGTGGTATGGCTTTCCAGTCGCGCAGGTCTTTGCCGCGGCGCCTCTGGATCGCTTGCTCGGTCTGGCCGGAATGATCTGCTTTGCGACCTTAACCGTGATATTTGCCGGCGTTAACGGAGGATTAAACCGGATTCCCCAAATCGAATCCCGGTGGCCATGGCACTGGCTGGCGCTGGCGGCGGTTCTCCTGGTTCTGGTTATCGCCGTTCTATTCTGGTGGCGGCCGGGCCGGAGCCATTTCTGGGAACGGCTGCGGGATTGGATTCTCTCGGGCGCGCGGTCGCTGGCCAAAAGTCCGGCGGTGATGACCAAGGGTCTGATCTGCGGGTTTGTCGTGCAGGTCTCCCTGGCGGCGGTGCTGGCGTTGACTCTGGAAGCGGTCAGTCCGGAAGCGTTGCCCTGGGAACAGATGATCTGGACGATCCCGGTGATTCTGACATTGAGCGCGCTGCCGATTACGGTGGCGGGTCTGGGTCTTCGAGAGGGAGCGGCTATCGTTCTACTGGGATTGTATGGAGTGCCGGCGGAGAACGCGGTGGCAGCTTCCTTGTTGTCGCTGGCCGTGGCGCTGTTTTGGGCCGCGGTGGGCGGCGTCAGTTACTGGCGGGAAGAGCGGCGCTTTGAAGCTCTTTCCGCTTCGCCCCCAAAAACCTCAGCTACCATTTCCGCTGTCATTCCGGTTTTGAATGAAGCCGGCACACTGGAGGAAACCGTGCGTAAAGCGCGCGAGCTTCCCGAGATTCAGGAAATCATCGTGGTGGATGGGGGAAGCGAGGATGGCACACGCGAACGCGCGGCTGGTTTGGGGTGCAAGGTGTTGTCCGCGCCGGCGGGACGCGGAGGTCAAATGCGAGCCGGGGCCAGGGCCGCTGACGGCGACGTCATCCTGCTGCTGCACGCCGATACATGGCTGCCGCCAGAGGCGGGGCGGGCTTTGCTGAACTGCCTGCGCGACCGGAGAGTTGTGGCGGGCGGCTTTTGGAAGGAGTTCCGGCAAGGTTCGCCTTTGTTGTTGCTCGGTTCGAAATGGAAATGCGCGGTGCGGTTTTACATTGGCCGGCGTATTGCCGGCGACCAGGCGATTTTCGTTCGGCGGGATATTCTCGAGGCGATTGGCGGAGTGCCGGATATGGCTTTGATGGAGGAATTCGAGCTCTGCCGCCGTTTGCGCAAGATGGGCCGCCTGGCCCTGGCCGACGCGACTGTCGTCACTTCCGCCCGCCGCTTCGCCAAACACGGCGTGGTGCGCACCTATTTGCGCATGTGGAAGGTGGCGACGCTCTACCGTCTGGGCAAGTCGCCCGTCGAACTCCGCCGCCTTTACGAGCAGAAATGAGCGCAACACCACTTTTCTCCTGTAGGTAGGGCTTGTCCCAAGAGCGTTATGCTCCTGAACTTTGTCGCGAACTTTGTCGAAATGCCCCGAAATTCATTCCATTACTCGACAAAGTTTCCGACGAAGTTTTCGACAAAGTTTGGGT
>CAZCUL010000642.1:0-8315 GCA_964501475.1 uncultured Verrucomicrobiota bacterium
GTCAGAATCGGCTGGCGCGGATCGCGTGGCGGGCGGCGCATGATGCCGCGCTCCTTCGGTTCGAAGGCGAGCATCATGCCGAGCAAGACGGCGGTCATCATGTTTACCCACAGAAACTGGACCGGCAGGGCAGGCAATTGCCTCCCTAAAAGTATTGCCGCCAGCAACACCGTGGCTTCACCGGCGTTCGTTGGCAGGGTCCAAACGATGAATTTGGTCAAGTTGTCGAACACGCCGCGCCCTTCCTCGACAGCAGCTTCGATCGAGGCGAAGTTGTCGTCGGTAAGCAGCATGTCGGCGGCGCCCTTGGCCACATCCGTCCCGGTAATCCCCATGGCCACGCCAATGTCGGCCTGTTTCAGAGCGGGAGCGTCGTTAACCCCATCGCCAGTCATGGCCACAATGTGTTCACGGGATTGAAGGGATTTGACGATTTTGAGCTTTTGCTCAGGGGCGACACGGGCGAACACAGCCGCGCGCTCCGTGACTTCCGGCAGCTCCGTATCGGAAATGTTCTGCAATTCACGCCCTGTCACGGCAATCAACTCGCCATCCTTGTCGCCGCGCAAACCGAGCTGCTCAGCGATGCTGCGCGCCGTCAAGGCGTGGTCGCCGGTGATCATCTTCACCCGGATGCCCGCTTCCTGGCATCGGCGAACGGAAATGATGGCTTCCGCCCGGGGCGGATCGATCATGGCTTGGAGGCCGAGGAAGGTAAGCCCCTCCTTCACATGCTCGTGTTGCAGCCTGGGATGATCCCGGGCGACCTCGCGGCGCGCAAAAGCCAGCACCCGGAGCCCCTTCGCGGCCATCTCTTCAGCGGCGGCACGAACGGCATCGGAATCCAGAACGGCCAATTCGCCATTGTCGCGGAGCGCATGCGAACAACGCTCGAGAACGCGCTCGACGGAACCTTTCTTGTAAATCACGCGCCGCCGGCCTTCGCCTCGTCCGTGAAGCGTGGCCATGAACTGATGCTCGGACTCGAAAGGAATCACGTCCAGGCGCGGGTGGGCCGAATGCGTCTCCGCGGGGACGAGACCGGCTTTTTCCGCCGCGACGATCAGCGCTGCCTCGGTGGGGTCGCCTTCGACTTTGAGGCGCCCGTCCACGCGCACGAGTTGGGAATCGTTGTTGAGCAGACCGGCCAGGAGCGTTTCGCGCAAGGCGGCGTGATGGTCGAGCGAGACACGCTTGCCATCGAGGCGCACTTCCCCGGCCGATTCATAACCGGAGCCGGTGAGATCGTAGCGGCGGCCGTTGGCATAGGCCTGCTGGACGGTCATCTGGTTCTCGGTGAGGGTGCCGGTTTTGTCCGAACAGATGACGGTGGTGCTGCCGAGGGTTTCGACGGCAGGAAGCTTGCGGATGATGGCGCGGCGTTTGGCCATGCGCGCGACGCCAATGGCCAAAGTGATTGTGACTGCAGCCGGCAGTCCTTCGGGAATGGCCCCGACCGCCAGGGCGACGGCGGCCATGAACATTTGGACGATATTCTGGCCGCGGATGACTCCGACCAGGAAGGCGAAGGCCGCCAGCCCGAGAATGATCCAAAGCAGAAACTTGCTGAACTGCGCGATTTTGCGGGTGAGCGGGGTGGAGAGATCGACCGCTTCCCGAATCAACCCGGCAATGCGGCCAGTCTCGGTTTGATTGCCAATGGCCCAGACAACCCCTTCAGCCTGGCCGTAGGTGGCGAGGGTGCCGGCGAAGGCGAGGTTTTTTCGCTCGGCTAAAATCGTGTCCAAAGCGAGCGGGTCGGAATGCTTTTCCACAGGCAAGGATTCCCCGGTGAGGGCCGATTCATCGACCTGGAGGCTGCGAACGTGGAACAGGCGCAGGTCAGCGGGCACCTTGTCGCCCGACTGTAGCAAGACTACATCGCCGGGAACCAGTTCCACCGAATTCACGCGTTGCCTGCCTCCCCCTCTCCGCACTGTAGCCTCGGTGACAACCATCCGCGAAAGCGCCTCGATGGCCTTTTCGGCTTTGCTCTCCTGGATAAAGCCGATGAGGGCGTTGATTACCACGACGCCGAGGATGACGGCTGCATCAACATATTCGCCGAGAAACCCGGTCACCGCCGCCGCGACGACCAAAATGTACATCAGTGGCTGGGCGAACTGGAGGAGGAAGCGTTTGAGCGCGGAGGCGGGGCGCGCCGCGGATAGCTTGTTCGGGCCGAACTTTTCCTGGCGCTGTTTCACTTCGACAGCGGTCAAGCCCGTCTGCAGGTTGACGCCGAGGAACTGCGTGATCTCTTCGGTTTGCAACTGGTGCCAAACGGGCCCGTCCGAATCCCTGTTTCGCAAGGAAGCAGCACCTGATCTGTGCATCCTCTTCGATTGGCCAGCGCTCATTTCACCTCTTGTTTACGGCATCGTCCCGGTAATTGTCAGCCCAAAGCCGACTCATCCCGGAGCCTAAAGAGGTTTCCGGATCGAGAAGCGGGTCCCAGGGCACGAGTGAGAATCTCTGCGGGGCTGTTTCAGACCCGCGCTGCCTCCTCCGCTGAGTATTGCTCCGTTTATCCGCCCGCCGAGACCGGAGGCAAACAGCCAGGAGGCGGCCGCTCCGTGGCCCTCCTCCTGACTGTCGCGGGGGACATCCGGCAATTCAGTTGCGCCGGGGGTTCAGGGCAAAATCCATCTGTTCGGGCCGGCCCGGGCGGGAATAGGCCCAATCGAAAGCGTGATCGACCACGGCGCGCATTTTGGTGAACCAGACTTGAGCGCGGGTGCGCCGCCGTTGGTCGAGCAGGCGCGGGCGGCGGATCGAACGCGGATCGAAGGTCAGCTCCAATTGTTGTTTCATAAGATGTTTTGGATTCATTTTTTGCCCGCAGGATAAACGGCGGGGTAGGACAAAAACGGTCCAAGCGGAAAAAAACTTTTGGCGCCGGGGAACGGGCTCTATAAAGCGTCTATGCCGCCATCGGTCACATTTTCCACTCCGGTTCGGGCGCTCCATGGCGTGGGACGGGAGCGGGCGGACCAGTTGGCGCGGCTCGACATCTCGAAGGTGGAGGAGCTGCTGTTGCACCGCCCGCGGCGATGGGAGGATCGGCGAGCGGTTCGAAAGATCGCGGAGCTCGAGCTGCGCAGCGCGGCCACGGTGCGGGGGAAGGTGACGGCTCTCGGAGTGAAAAGATACAGCCGCGGCCGCAAGTCGGTTTTTGAGCTGATCGTGGACGATGGGACCGCACGGCTCCATTGCCGGTGGTGGAACACGCCCTATATGCAGAACTATTTCAAGCAGGGCGATGAGGTTTTTGTCTTTGGCAAACCCGGTTCGCTCAAGCCGCGGACGATCGACCATCCCGAAACCGAAGTCGTGGTGGAGGAGGAGGGCGAAGAGGGTTCCATTCACATCAATCGAATCGTGCCTGTCTATCCGTTGACCGAAGGGCTGTCGCAGCGTTGGCTCCGCTCCCTGATTTGGCGTCTGTGGCGGGAAGCCGGATCTCAAATCACGGAACCCCATTGGGCGATTACGGGTTTGCCGTCACGGGCGGACGCTGTCCGAATGCTGCATTTCCCGGACGAAATCGGGGATGCGGCGACGGCCCGGCGTCGTTTGGCGATGGACGAGTTTTTCGATTTGCAACTGGCTATTCAGCGCCGGCGCCGGAACCTGCAGAGCCAGGCCCGGGCGCTGCCCTGCGGCGGAACCAACCGGTTGATCAAGCCTTTTCTGAAATCGCTGAAGTTCGATCTGACCGGCGCCCAAACCCGGGTGTTACGGGAGTTGCGGCAGGACTTGTCCGGCGCGGTGCCGATGCGGCGGCTGGTGCAGGGCGATGTGGGATCGGGCAAAACAGTGGTGGCGGCCTGTTGCGCGCTGATGGCGATTGAGAGCGGGTTCAAGGCGGTATTGATGGCGCCAACCGAGATTTTGGCGGAGCAGCATTTCCAGACGTTTCGCGGCTGGCTGGACCCGCTCCGGGTTCCCGTCGAATTGCGGACAGGCAGCCGTAAGACGGGCGATGTCAGCGAGGGGGAGACGTTGTTCACGCAGCCCGGGCCGACCGAAGCGGGGCTGGTAATTGGGACGCATGCCTTGATCGAGGGAGGGTTTGCGCCCGAGAAACTGGGGTTGGTAATCATCGACGAGCAACACAAGTTTGGAGTGGCGCAACGGGAAAAGCTGGTGCGTAAAGGACGCTATCCGCACCTGCTGGTCCTGACCGCGACGCCGATTCCGCGCACGCTTGGGTTGACGCTTTACGGCGATCTGGACATGTCGGTGATCGACGAACTGCCGCCGGGGCGCGGCAGGCTCCAGACATTTGTTCGCGCCGGTGATCGTTTGCCAAAAGTTTGGGAGTTCATTCGCCAAAAACTCGAGGCAGGCCGGCAGGCTTACGTGGTCCATCCGCGGGTGGAGGATTCCGGCACAGGAGGGGTCAAAGCAGTTACTCAGGAATTCGAGCGGCTGAAGGCGGTTTGCGCGCCGTTTCGGGTCGGGATGTTGCATGGCAGTCTCAGATCGGCTGAGAAGGAACAGGTCATGCGGGCCTTTCGGGCGAACCAGGTGCAAGTGCTGCTGGCTACCTCAATCATTGAAGTGGGTGTGGACGTTGCCAATGCGACGGTGATGTTGATTGAGAACGCCGAACAGTTTGGTTTGGCACAGCTCCACCAGTTGCGCGGGCGGATCGGGCGAGGCGCGCATGAGTCGTATTGCATCCTGATGGCGGATGCCCGGGGTGGAATTGCGTCGGAGCGATTGCGGGTGCTCGAGCAAACAAACGATGGTTTCGAAATCGCCGAAGCCGACTTGCGTCTGCGCGGTCCCGGAGAGCTGCTCGGGAAAGAACAGAGCGGGATGCCGCCGTTTCGCTTTGGCGACCTGGTCACGGACGGGTCTTTGATTAAGGAGGCGCGCGAACTGGCCGCCCGCGAATTAGACAAGCAGGCGGCCGTTCGACCTGCTTGAACAGTCTGTGCGAGCGTCCCGTCAGCCGTCTCGGCGGGCAGGAGATCCGGCTCATTGCTCGTTTCATCAGCCGAGACGCCTGAGTGGGGCTCGGCGCCGGGGATGTTGCGCCAGAGCGGCTACCTGAGCAAGGGAGCGATGATGAGGGCTACGATGGACATCAGTTTGAGCAGGATGTTCAGCGACGGGCCGGAAGTGTCCTTGAAAGGGTCTCCCACCGTGTCGCCGACCACGGCAGCCTTGTGCGGCTCGGAACCTTTGAAATATTTTTTGCCATTAATCTCGACCCCTTCTTCGAACATCTTTTTGGCATTGTCCCAGGCGCCTCCGGCATTGGCCTGGAAAAGAGCCATCAAGACTCCTGAAACCGTGACGCCGCCGAGGAGGCCGCCGACCGCTTCGGCGCCATGGAGACCGCTGTATTTGAAGCCCAGGCCGATGATCACCGGCGCCAGGACAGCCAGCATCCCGGGCAGGATCATTTGTTCAATGGCGGCCTTGGTGGAGATCTCGACGCATTTGCCGTATTCGGCGGCGCCATCGGCCGCCCGGAAGATGGCCTGATCTTCGGCGCTCCAGGTTTCCATTTCCTTGTCTTCGTTGCGCCGCATGACATTCAAGGCCGCTTTCAAGGCCGGGATTTCTTCGAATTGGCGGCGGACCTCCTGGATCATGGACATGGCAGCCCGGCCGACCGCGCCCATGGCCAGGGCCGAAAAGAGGTAGGGCAACATGGCGCCAATGAACAGGCAGGCCATCACGTAGGCTTTTGAGATGTCAATCGTCCGGAGCCCGGCCGCCGCCATGTAAGCGCTGAACAGCGCCAGGGCGGTGAGAGCGGCTGAACCGATGGCGAAACCCTTGCCAATGGCGGCGGTGGTGTTGCCCACCGCGTCCAAACGATCCGTCCGCTGGCGCACTTCTTTGGGCAATTCGGACATTTGAGCAATGCCCCCGGCGTTGTCGGAGATGGGTCCGTAGGCATCCACAGCCAATTGAATTCCGGTGTTGGCCAGCATGCCCACGGCGGCGATGGCGATGCCGTAAAGGTCGGCAAGTTGGAATGCGGCAATGATGGCCGCGGCAATCAGCAGCACCGGAAGCGCGGTGGACATCATGCCCGTTCCGAGGCCGGCGATGATATTGGTGGCGCTGCCGGTGAGGGATTGTCGGGCGATGGCCACGACCGGCCCTTTGTGAATGCCGGTATAGAATTCCGTGATCATCCCGATCAAGACGCCCACCGCCAGTCCGGCGATGGTGGCCCAAAAGACCCCTATGGACGTGATGACCCTCCCGGACAAAGGAGAAGTCCATTTTTCCGGGAGCACTGTTGTAATGATGAAATACGAGACAATTAACATTAAGAAGGCGGCGACCAACTGCCCGGTGTTGAGCGCCTTTTGGGGATCTCCGCCTTCCTTCACCCGCACGAAAAATGTTCCTATGATGGAAATCACGATGCCAGCCCCAGCCAGGAAAAGAGGCAAGAGCACAGCGGAAAGGCCATTGAAGTTATCCTGAAAACTGCTCAAGCCGATGAAGGTGGCGCCCAGCACCATTGTGCTCAGGATCGATCCCACGTACGATTCGAAGAGGTCAGCGCCCATGCCGGCGACATCACCCACGTTGTCGCCCACGTTATCGGCGATGGTGGCCGGGTTCAGAGGGTGGTCCTCCGGAATGCCGGCTTCCACTTTGCCGACGAGGTCCGCGCCGACGTCGGCGGCCTTCGTGTAAATCCCGCCGCCCACACGCGCGAAAAGAGCGATGGAAGAGGCGCCAAAGGAGAATCCGGTCAGCACCACCAGCACCTTGTTGATATCCCAGGCCAGGTTGGAGTAAAAGAGAAACAAGCCTCCCAATCCAATCACGCCCAGACCGACCACGCCCATTCCCATGACTGAACCGCCGCCAAAGGCGACCTCGAGCGCTTTGCCGAGGCTGGTGCGGGCGGCTTGAGTGGTGCGGACGTTTGCCTTGGTGGCCACGCGCATGCCGATGAAGCCTGCCAGCGCGGAACAGAACGCACCGGTTACGAAAGAGAGCGCGACCAGCGGATGCGATGTTGTGGAGGTCAGTCCCTGAACCACGAGCAGAATGGCGGCTCCCGCGACAAAGAAGGCGAGGACCCGATACTCCGCCTTCAGGAAGGCCATGGCCCCTTCGTGGATGTAGCTTGCGATGCTGATCATGCGCGGGGTGCCGGGATCATGGCGCGCCACCCACCGGCTGCGGAAGAACGTGTAGAGCAAAGCGATGACACCTGCGACTGGGACGAGATAGGCAAGTTTTTCCATAAAGTTAGCCGATCAGGGTGGGCAGTTTATTTGAAGTCGAGCCAGTGCTCACCCGAGCGGCTCCCGAGGGTGTTGATCCAATGGGCGGAGCTTGTGGGGGCGAGCAGCGGGAGAACCGTCTGATAACAAGGATTCCTTCCCTGAAGAAGATTCCATAAGCAAGCTTTCCACATTCACCATATCGAAGCGGACGGGACTATGGCAAAAACCGACCGAGGTTTGCCAACAAAAATCTAAGGCTGCCCGTCTCCACGCCACGGCGCGACCGGCCATAGGTCTGATTCATTTTGCTATCGTGGCGTCGGATTGCTTCAATTTGAGCTGGCAAAAGAGCATAGCACCGCAGAAAAACCAGCAAGCGGCCAGGTCGCCCGCCATCCACCATCCTGGCATGCCGGCTTGCAATCCGAAGAGAGCGCCGGCCCCCGAAAGAGCGATCGTGACAACGGCCTGATAGGTGATGATCCGGGCGAAACGACGGACGTTCATCGCGAGAAGGAGCAACAGTCCTCCATAAAAGGCGCACAAACCGGACGTAGCCCGGGCGAGGTATTCCACAATGGGCGGATCGGGCAAGGCGCCCATGCCGAGCCAACGATGTGTGGCGGCCATCCAGTCCTGGGGCATAAAAAATGGGAAAATCGCAAACGCGGATGTGCCGCCAAAGAGGCGCAAGAGCAGTTTGAGCCAGCGCTCGGCGGGCGGACATGGTTCGGGGCGGTCCATCAATAATTTGCGGGACTGGTAGCAGAGCCGGGCCATCGAGGTCAATAGACGAACAGCCCTGGCAAAGGGTTGTCCTGGAGACAATATACGGGCCAAGCGCCCGTGTTTCTACGGAGGAGCCGTATGGGTACTGCCGCGCTTGACGCTGTGTAACAGCTTGGGATACGTTGCGCTCACAATTCTTGGGACCATTATGAATCTGAGTTACATCATTCCTGATCCGCGGGTGATCGAACAGACCGGACGAGGCGAACGCGTCTATGACATTTATTCGCGGCTGTTGGTGGACCGGATCATTTTTCTCGGAACGCCCATCGAGGATTCGGTGGCGAACCTGATCATCGCCCAGTT
>CAZCUL010000643.1:0-11827 GCA_964501475.1 uncultured Verrucomicrobiota bacterium
ACACAGCCAACATCTACGCCATTCGCCGGATCGAAACCCATGTGATGATTCCAAGCGGATATACGCTGGTGATGGGCGGTTTAATCAATGACAGCATTTCCGAGCAGTTCGTCAAGGTGCCGGTGCTGGGCGATCTTCCGGGTGTGGGCGGGATGTTCCGTCAGAAGAGCAAGACGCGCAACAAATCAAACCTCCTCATTTTCGTCACGCCGACCATCATAGAAGATGAAGATTTTCATCTCACCTATAGCGGGGCCGAGTACATGCAGAATCAAATTCAGCCCCGGTCCGAACCTCCGCAAACCGCCTGGGACAGCGCCAGGCCGCATGATTGGACGAAGCCGGTTTACTAGACCAGACGCCCTTTCCAATCCTGAATTCGGCAGACCATGATCAAGATCGCTTTCTCAGTTTACGCAGTGCGTGGTGTAAGGGTGTAAGGCGGGGAGCGCAGTCGTTTTTTACTGAATGTCCCCCTGACCAAATCTAGCTGTAGTGGTGCAGATCGTGCAGTTCCCGGGCCGCCCGCAAGGGCGGCTTTCTTTTAGGTCGAAAGGGCCGCCGTTTCGAAATCGGCGGCTTCGATTCAGGAAAGTGAAAGCTCCTTTTTAATGTCGAACTTCTCGATTCTCTTTCGCAGCGTCGCCCGAGTAATTCCCAGAAGCTTTGCCGCCTGTACCTGGTTGCCCTCTGTTTCTTTCAGGGCCTGAATAATCAACTCGCGTTCGACTGCCGGGATCACTTTGAGTTTGTTCTGGGTGCGCGCCCACCCAAAGAGAATTCGCGCCACATCGGCCACGCCGGCGACCGGTGGTGCCGGATTCGCCGGGGGAAGACAGGGGGTCCCCGTTCGAATCATCGCCGTTTCCGAGCCGCCCCCGACTTCGGGCGGAAGATCATTCGGCAGGATGGCGTTGCCCTTGGCTACCACGACAGCGCGCTGCATCACGTTTTCAAGCTCGCGCACGTTTCCAGGCCAGGCGTAAGTCTCAAGTAATGCAATGACCGCCGGGGCGATCGATTTCGGAGTTTCCTGGCGGCGTTGCGCCAGTTTCTGGAGAAAATAATTAACGAGCAGAGGAATATCTCCGCCACGTTCCCGCAGTGGTGGCAGTTCAACGCGCACCACGTTCAGGCGGTAAAAGAGGTCCTCTCGAAAGTGGCGCGCGGCGACCGCTTGTTCGAGTGGTTTGTTCGTGGCCGCGATGATTCGGACATCCACTTGGATCGGTTGATTGCCGCCCACGCGCTCAAAGGTCCCCGATTGCAAAACCCGAAGTATCTTCGTTTGGGTGGCCGGCGACATGTCGCCAATCTCGTCCAGGAAAAGCGTGCCCCGGTGGCATTGTTCAAATTTCCCAATTCGCTGTGAACCGGCTCCGGTAAACGCTCCCCTTTCATGTCCGAAAAGTTCGCTCTCCAAGAGATTCTCCGGAATGGCCGCGCAATTGATGGCCAGAAAGGGCTGTTCGGAACGGCGGCTGTGATGGTAGATGGCTCGCGCGACCAGTTCTTTGCCTGTGCCGCTTTCGCCTGTAATGAGGGCGGTAGCGTCCGCGGCCGAAAGCTGGCCAATTAACTTGAAAACCTGTTGCATCGGCTCGCTCCGTCCGACAATCCCCACATCGTAATCTTCGGACTCGAGCAAGGGTTGGTAGGAAACTACCTGCTTCATGGCCCGGGACGCCGCCAAAGCGCTGAAAACGATCTCTTTCAGTTTCGGGACGTCGAACGGTTTGAGAAGGTAATCGTAGGCACCCAGCTTCATCGCTTCGATAGCCGTCTGGGTGGTCCCATAGGCCGTCATGAGGATGACCGGCAATCGCCCATCCATCTCTCGAAGGCGCCTGAGCGTTTCCAATCCCGTCATGCCGCCCATACGCACGTCCATGATGACAAGGTCCGGCTTGAGTTCAGGAACCAGTCTCAGCCCCTCCTCTCCGCTCGCGGCGGTGCTCAACTCGATCTCCGGGCTGTCAAAGATGCGCCGGAACGAGTATTGCACATCAGACTCGTCGTCGATCAAAAGCAACTTATCCATTGAAGGTCTCTAAACTCTGCCTTGGCTAAGATAGCGTCCCGGGGGCGCCTGAGAAGAATTTTAGTAAGCTGCACTCGGAGTCAGCACCGCCGGTTAAAGACGGGGGAAAGCCTTTCCTCTCGGGAATCGCATTTTTGAAGTCCGCTCGAGGCTTCACCCTTCCGTCTTTGCGGAGAATTCGGCGGCGGCAAGGTGATGTTTCTCCTTGAGCGCCAGATAAACCAGCCCTCCGGCCAGGCTCCAAACCAGACTGCCTGCATAAGCGAGAAGTGAAAGAGAGAGCGCCCCGGTAGCGGTTACGCCCAATGCGGGTGAAGCCAGCACCAGCACGTAAAGATTCTCCCTCACTCCGAGGCCGGAAGGCGTAATCGGCAGGGCGGCGACACAGATGATCATGGGAACGATGGCAAACAATACCAGCCCTGGCACTTCCAGCCCGAGCCCCCGGCAGAGAACCAGAACCTGCAACACGCAAGCCGTGTTTAACAACATGGACAAGCCAAGAGTCCGGGCCAGAAAAAAGCGTTCGCGTCCAAACTGCCGGCACGATTCGAGCGACCGTTCAAGCCATTCGCCCTTGGGCAGGCGGCGCAACCAATCGCGCGCCCCGGACCAGGCGCGAGAGACCCCTCCCCAGAAGGCCAGGCCCACCACAATCGTGCACGCGACCATCATGAGCAGGATCAGGATCGTCAAGGGACGCAAACGCGGGTCTCCGAAAAGCAGCCGGATGTTGGGGATCATCATGAGACTGGCAAAGAGGAGCATCGCCCACAATCCGATCAAGCGATCCACCACCACAGTGACGACCGCCTCAGTTTTCTTGTGGGAGGTTTCGCGGGCGGCGTAGTAGGCCTTCATTAGATCGCCGCCCGTTGAGCCGAGCAGGAATGAATTGAAAAAATGCGCCACCAGCGAGATTTCACACGCGCGGCTCCAGGGGAGATTCAAGCCCTGGACGCGCAGGACGAGCCGCCAGCGCATCACGCCGAGAAAAAGCGTGCTCCCCATCAGCAAAACCGAAAGGGCAAATACTCCGGGATGAATGAGCGAAAGCTTTTCCCATAATTCGGGCGGCCCATAACGCCAGGCCGTGCGCCACTGTTCCCATTTTGAAAAGCTCTCCCACGGAAGACCCAGTTGGCGCGCCGCTTCCCGGCCTTCATTGACGAAGATGACGTGAAAAATCCAAAGCAGGAGCACCAGGCAAACAATCGGGCGCCAGGCGGCGGACCAGATTTTCTTGGCCGCGTTCACGCCTGGTCCCAGACAGTCCTGATGTGCGCGATGCCCGCCTTGAGCTGCTCCGGGCTCATCGATGGGCTGAACTCGAAGACTTTGATGTGATCCGGCTTTACAAACGGCTTGAGCGCCTTCCAGTCAATCGTGCCGGTGCCGGGCGCACAATGATCGCGTCCCGGAGCGTGCACGTCATGGATATGCAGGCCGTAGAGCCGCTCGTGCAGGGATTCCAGGTGCATGGAATGATGAATAAAGCCGAGGTTTTCCTTGATTTGAGCATGCCCGGTGTCGTGCCAGTAAACGACCGCGGGGGACCCGAACTCCAGAAAGAAGAAGGGATAATCGGCCTCGAAAGGAATCTCTTCGAGGGCTTCGCGGTTCTCGATGCCGAGCTTGATGCCGCGCGATTCCGCCTCCGGGACAATCCGCCGAAACGTCTCGTAGCAGTACTTGAGATACTTGTCCTTTTTTTCCTCCCGTTTCAGGGCAACTTCCTCGCATAGTTTCTGGTACTTCGGTGTGTCCTTCTTTCCCGCCCCGACCATATCGATAAGCTTGTCCGTGTAGTCTTTCATCTCAACACAACCCATGTGCAGGACGACTGCCGGAGCGTTGACGCGGACGGCGGTATCGAGAGTCTTCAGGGTGTGTTTGAAGGCATTCTCACGCTCGCGCGCATTGTCCGACGAGAATTTGAAGACGTTGGGAGCGGCGCGGTCCACCCCCATCGGCAAAGGGCAAAAGTTGTGGAGGCTGGAAATCTTGATTTCACCGGCATCAACGGCTTCGAGAATGCCCGGCAAAAGGCTGATGCGAATTCCGTGACTCAACTCGGCATATTCAAAGCCCAGCTCCCGAATCTCGCGGAGCATGGCTCGGCCGTCCGTATGGCGATGAGAGTTCCAACAGGTCGAAAGGGAATACATAACAAAAAGGCCGAGTGCAGTCTGAAATCGATACCACACCCGGCCGTGACATCCAATTACGTTGCTTATAAATCAGCGTAGCGGGCGCTCAACATGGCGCAAAACCTCGCCGCTTTCATTTTTCGGCGGCGCCGCTCACTCGGCTTTTCAAAATGCCGATGGTTGCGAACCTCTTTCAGGACGCCTTCCCGGTCGATCTTTTTCTTCAATCGCCGCAGCGCCTTCTCGACAGACTCGCCTTTCTTGAGCTTGATTTCGGTCAAATCACGTTCACATCCTCTCCAGGACTTTGGGGACGGAATCATCCTCCGTCGCAAGGAAGCCGCTCTCCCCAAGTCAGCCTCAGGAGCTTAAGTAATCGCCTCCAGCGGTGTCAACGGGCAAAAGGGCGGCCAGCCGCTTTTTCAACCCGAAGGCCGTCATGCGAAACTGACTTGCATTCAAGGCGCTATGAATTCAGGCTCGCCGCATGGAATTGCCGACCGGTCCGGTAACTTTGTCTGTCGAGCAGGTGGCCGAGCTGTACAAAAAATTCTCCACTCTGCGCCACGATGTCAACAATCACCTCGCCATGATTGTCGCCGCCGCTGAATTGATGAAGGTGAACCCGGACTCCGCCAAACGCATGGCCAATACGCTCGCCGAGCAACCGCCCAAAATCGTGGCGGAGCTGAGCGAATTCTCCGCGGAATTTGAGAAAGCCTTGAAGGGCGGTTCCTGACCGCAGCCACACATGCTGCCAGCCTCGTTCCTCAAACCAAATGTAACCTTGCCGAACCGGCATCGTCTGATCTGGCAGACAGTATCGAAGTTCAGCAGCAGAGATTTGCTTATGAAAAAGAAAAGTTGGATTCCGTACCTCGCAGTCAGCCTCGCTCTCGCTGGCGGAGCTTTTCCGCTAAAGGCTGCCGATGAAAACGCGCCTCCAGACAGGCCGAGCCGGGAAGAGCTGCGCGAACAGCTAAAAGGGCTCACGCCGGAAGAGCGCGAAGCAAAAATCCGCGAGTGGCGCGAGAAGAATGCGCCCAATCGGCCGTCTCGCGAGGAGGTCGAAAAGTTTCGTCAAGAGCTGCAGAATCTCCCCCCCGAGGAACGCGAGGCCAAAATGCGCGAATGGCGCGAAAAATATGGTCCGGTTCGGGAGCCCCGCGATGAGTTCCGGAACCTTCCGCCGGAAGAGCGGGAAAAAAGGCTGAAGGAATTGCGGGAACGCCGCGCCGACCGCCCTGCGCCTTCGCGGGAGGAAATGCGGCAGCGTTTGGAAAGCCAGCTCGCCGAACTCCGAAAGAAGACGGAGGACGGGACCATTTCGGAAATTGAAACTCGGCGTCTGGCGCGCCTCGAAGAACTGGCAAAGCGATTCGAACAGGGTCAAGGCCCTTTCCCTCCCACTCAACCACCACCACGAGGCCCGCGTCCCCGGCCGGAAAGGCCCGCTGGAGACTCTCCTCCGCCACGGTGAAACCGGCATCCGCCCGCAGTCCGCAGCGGACCAGCAGGATGCCGGGAGTTCACCGCGATGAGATCGAGGGCCATCGCTCGTTTGAGCGGTGGCTTTTGCGTTTGGCCAGCCTCTTTCTCCATTCGGCATGGAATCGACCGATGCCGACCTGATTGCCGCCGTCCTCCAGGGGGAAGCCGCCAGCTTCGAACCGCTGATTCATAAATATTCGCCTCGCGTTTTCTCAACCGCCCGCCGCTACGCCCGCCGCGAAAGCGAAGTCGAAGACATTGTGCAGGAAGTCTGGGTCAAAGCTTTTCAGAAGCTCGCCACCTATCGCGGAGACGCTCCATTCGAACATTGGCTCATGCGGCTGGCTGTCCGCATTTGTTACGATTTTCTCCGCCGGCACCAACGCAACCGGGAAACAACCTTCTCGGAATTGAGCGATTCGGAAAGCGATTGGTTGGAACGCTTCTCGGCCAACCCGGAGGGTGCCGGCGAAGACAACGACGGCGCCCGGCTCCTGGTAAGTCGGCTTTTGGAAGAGCTTTCCCCTTCGGCCCGGCTCGTCATTACGCTCCTTGAGATCGAGGACCGGTCAGTGAAGGAAATCGCGGAATTGACCGGGTGGTCGATTCCATTGGTCAAAGTAAAGGCCTTTCGCGCCCGGGCGCAGATGCGGAAATGTCTGGCCAGGGTGAGCAGGGAAAAGTACCTGTAACCGCCTGGAAGTCGGCGCCGTCTAGAGAATTCGACAACTTTATGGAGCTCGAAAAACTGGAGAGAAAGCTAATGGCCGCGGGGCGGAACTGCCGGCCGAGCGACCATGTGCCTTATGGGTTTGAGAAGCGGGTGATGGCACGATTGGCGGATGCACGGCCGGAGAGCTTGTATGATTGGAGCCGGGCGTTGTGGCGCGGCGCCATGGCTTGCGCGGCAGCGGCGGCTCTATTGAGTGGTTGGGCCGTTTTCGCCACGGATGGTCCGAGGTCGGCCACCCATCTCAGCGAGGTTTTGGATTCCACGGTTTTTGTCATGGCCGAGCAAATGGACGATTCCTGGTGAGCGCCTGGAAAGTCATTCTCGCTACCTTGGTCATCTTCATCGCCGGCCTGGTGACTGGCGCGGTGGGAGTGAGGCAGCTCATGAAACCGACCCCTCTTCAGCCACCCGGAGAACTTCCCATGCTGCCCGAGTTCCTGCGGAAGGAATACGTGCGGCACATGGAGGCGGAACTCGATTTGACACCTCGGCAAAGGGCGGAGATCGCGAAGATCGTTCAAGAAAGCCAGGAGCGGACCCGCGAATTGTTCGACCTAGTCCAGCCTGAATGGCGCGAGGAACTCCGCTACGCACGGTCCGCCATTCGGCAGCAGCTCAATCCGGAACAGGCCGGCCGTTTCGATGCCATGCTCCGCCGCCGGCAACGCCGCCTTGCAGACAAGCCCCCGCCCGACTCGCCCCGCCGGTTCCCCGGTGCTGGCCAGGTCAAGCCGGGTAACGAGCCGCCTCGCTAGCGCGGCCCTTTGGCCACCTTTGCCTGGCCTGGCCGACAGCCTCAATCAGACGCCGCGGAGGAATCGCAGTTCGCTTCGAAGCCGTTCCACCTCCTGGAGCAGGTCGGCAATCAGCTTGACGCCGGATAAATCAATCCCGTGCCGCCAACGAAAGTATTCGGCCCGTCGAATCGTTTGAATGGCTTCCGCATTAAAATGAAGAGCGCCATACGAAGGCTCAACCAGCGGCCGAACCAACCCGCGCCGGCAATAAATCAAGACCATCCGGCGTGAAATTCCGCTCAGATGCGCCGTGGTTTCCAGGCTGTAAATCGTGTTGGGCTCGGGATGGAAAGGCTCCAGGGCCATGATCGTCGGCCTCGCATGGGGATTTTTCATGCAGCGCCCCGCGGGTTGAAGGTCGATTTGGCCGCCAACTGTTCCCAGAGCGCCTTCTCCTCCGGCGTCGCCTGCGACGGCACCTGGATGGAAGCCACGGCGTAGAGATCGCCGCGATTGCCCCCTCCTGCAGCCAGGCCGCGCCCGCGCACACGCAATTGCTGCCCCTGGCTGGTTCCGGCCGGGATTTTCAGCGAGATCGAACCCTCAAGGGTGGGGATAGTAACCGTGGCTCCCAGAATCGCTTCCCATGGCGCCAGTGGCAGATCATAGAACAAGTCCGAACCGCGCACGCGAAAATCGGGGTGTTTGGCGAAGCGAATCCGTAAATAGAGGTCTCCCGGCGCAGTTCCCCTGAAGCCGGCTTCGCCCTTCCCAGCCACCCGGATCAACCGCCCTTCCTCCACGCCGGCGGGGATTTTTACCCGAAACGTATGCGTCTCCGCGCTGCCTGTGCCCGGATTGACCCGTTGCAGCGAAACTGACCGCACTGAGCCATGTAATGCCTCCGTCAGCGTCACGAGAATGTCGCCCTCAATATCTCCTCCACGCTGGGTCCTCTCGCCGCCGCCAGCGGGCGCTTCCTCTTCACCAAAGCGAAAGCCGCCCACGCCGCCACGCCCTCCAAAGAACTGCTCGAAGAAATCGCTGAATCCCGTCCCGCCGAAGCGAAATTCAAACTCTTCACCCGATCCTTTGCCGAACCGCGCGCCTTGCTGCCAACCAGGCGGCGGCTGCGATCTGGCCCGATTCCAATCCGCGCCCAGTGTGTCATACTTCTTGCGCTTGGCCGGATCGCCCAGCACTTCGTAAGCCTCGTTGATCTCCTTGAACTTCTCTTCGGCTTCGGCCTTGTTCTTGGCCACGTCGGGATGGTATTGACGCGCCAGGCGCCGAAAGGCTTTCCGAATCTCCTCGTCCGGCGCGGTCCGCGAAACGCCGAGAATCTTGTAATAATCCTTAAACTCTACTGGCATAGAAAGCTGCGAACGCTTGGCGAACAGTGCGATTCATTTCTTCTGCACCCTATTTATCTGGTCGCTCGTGGCGGGCCCGGCTGCCCTTCGGGAAACGGGAAGCGCGCCCCAGCGGATACCGTGTCGCGCAGGCGCGTTTGCACGAGCCCGATCAAATCCATGACTTGCGGAAGCCTTAGCTTCTCGATCATGGCGATTTCATCAGGTTCAAGCCCTTCGAGGAAATAGAATTCGAAGACTTCCCGCTCCTGCTTTGGCCATTTCACCGACATCCGTTGCAGCCAATCCACAAGATCTCTTTGCGCCGCCGCGAAATCAGGAGAATCGGCATGGGGATCGGGCAGCATCTCGTTGACATTGATGACGTCCGGTTCGAGTTTCCTTTCAATGATCTGAAGGGGTTGCTCCGCGTCATAGCCCTCGTCCTGGCCGGCACTTTCCGGAAGCGGCACGGATTCATCGAGAGAAACAATTTTGTTGCGCTCCTCCTCAAGATTCCTGATGCGGCGCTTTAATTCCTCGCGAGCCAGCGAATAGAACCAAAGCGGATAAGTCAGCGAAGAGGGTTTGCGCTCGGGGCGGGCCAAGGCCTGTTGGGCCACCTCATCCGCAACAGCATGGGGATCCACCGCGCCGGCGGGAATCTCGCCCGCCAATTGGGCGCGGCGCAAACGGCGGCGGATGAATTCCACCAGGCGCGGATAATATTGCTGCAGCAGCGCCGAGACCGAATCCGCCAGGGTCTGCGGTCCGACGCCTGCCGGAAGAGGCGCGCGGGCAAACCGAAGTGATTCGGGACGGCGATCTTTACGCTTCCAGCGGGCCTCGCACCGCAGGCCGGCCTTCAAGGCGGACAGTTCGCGCAAAACTGCCTTGACCGCATGGTCGAAGGCGGGGATCGGGTCTGCCGCAGACTTTTCCCCGCGGAGAATGCTCGAGGGCAGGCGCAAGGTGAGCGCCGAGATGAAAAGCTTTCGCTTGGGATGCTTCTCCACGTGAATCTGCAAATGAACTGCATCCGGCGGAAAATGCTGCAAGTGCCGCTCGAGTTTCGAGATCTTCTGCCGGAATTTCTCTTGCAGGAGGGCGGACGGTTGAAGGTTCTTTGTGACCAGATTCCAAGTGAGTGTCATGTCTTATCCTCCGATTGGAGCCGCGTTGTTCATATGGAAAATTGCCCAACGGACCCTTTCCGGTCAACCGCGCTTGTTTACATCCTGCCGTGCCGGAGGATGGAAATGAGCAGCCAAAAGCCCATTAACGCCGCCAGGACGAACCCAATCAGGCCAATAACTGGAATGCCATTCCACTTTGGCGGAATATCCGCGTGCACGATGAGCGACGAACCCACAATCAGCGCCGCCAGCACCACCGAAAAGGAAAGCCGGTTGCTGATCCGGTCGCCGGAATGGACCAACGGTTCCAGGTTCTCATGCTTGAAGACGATGCGTGCCTCCCCGGTTTTGATCTGTGAAAGGATGCGCCGCATTTCCGCGGGGACCTCCCGCGCCAAATCCGCAAAATCGATTCCGAACTCAAACAAGCCCTCCAGAAACTTCTTGGGACGCAGCCGGTTCAGCCTCGTTTGCCGCAGAATAGGAATCGATTGCCGGATGAGGTCATGTTCGGGATTGAGCTGGCGCACCACCGCTTCAGTGAGACTGAGCGCCTTAAGCATGATGAAAAAATCGGGCGGAATCCGAAGGCCATACTTGGTGGTTAACTGGAGCAACTGGGTCACCAAAGGGCCGAATTCCATTTCACCCAGCGGCCGGTAAAAATGCTGGTGCATGAATTCAGCCACATCCGCTTCCAGACCCTGGCGCGGCGGCTCCAGATCGGAGACGGCCAGCTTGATCAAGGCGTTGGCCACGCTGATTTCATTTCGCCGGGTGATGCCCCAAATTAAATCGACAAACGCTTCTCTCCCTCTCTGGTCCAGGTAACCCATCATCCCGAAGTCCAAAAAACAGATCGTTTGCCGGGGCAGAATATGGATGTTGCCAGGGTGCGGGTCGGCATGGAAAAAGCCATGCACCAAAATCTGTTTCATCATCAGGTCCGAGATGCGCCAGGCCACCTCGCGCGGATCGATCTCGATCATCTCCGCACCCATCAATCGGGCCGTCTTCACCCCGTCAATGTATTCCATGGTCAGCAATTGGCGGGTGGTGGCGGCATGAACCACCCGCGGCACGTAAATGGTCGGCTCGCTGGCAAACTGTCCGGCAAAACGCTCCATGTGCGCAGCCTCGAACATGAAATCGATCTCCTTCTCCAGAGTCTTGGCGATTTGATCCACCACTTCCGTCGGTTTGTGAACCGCCCAGCCGTTCAGATGTTTCTCCATCAACGCGGCAAGGTGATGCATGATTTCGAGGTCCACCTCGATCACCTCTCGAATGCCCGGCCGCTGCACTTTCAGCACGACCGCTTCGCCCGTAAGCAGGCGCGCCCGGTGCACCTGGGCAATCGAGGCCGCCCCCAGCGGTTCCGTCTCAATTTCCTCGAAGGCCTGTTCGACCGGGCATCCCAGCTCTGTTTCAATGACTGTCTTGACTTCGGCGAACGTGACCGGCGGCACGTCGTCCTGGAGTTTGCTCAGCTCCTCGCGAAAGGGCAGGGGCAGCAGGTCCGGTCGCATGGAAAGAATCTGGCCCATCTTGACAAACGTCGGGCCGAGTTCCTCGCAGGCGCACCGGAGCCTTTCGGGCTGCGAAAGCCGGTGGATCGCCTCCTTTTCCGCCACTTCCGTGCGGAAACGCAAATCCAGAGCGGCAGGAAGGTGAAGCCGGTGAGCCAGGTCTTCGTAACCGTACTTGAGAAATATTTTGACGATGTCCCGGTAGCGCTGGAGGTGCTGAAAAGTCCGGCCCATGTTTCCCAAACGGCGAATCAACATGCCGCTATCTTAAGGCCCGCCCGTCCCGGCGCAACTGTGGCCTTGCCGACCCATGGAATGCGAACCGCCGCCACCCGAGGAATGATGAATACTCGCACCAGAAACGCGCCCGCGAGAATCGCCAGCGGCGCGGTGATCCACCAGGATACCGCAAGGCTGAGATACATCAGGTACTATCAAAGGAGCGCATACGGGATTCTCACCGCAGACAGAACAGGTCAGCGCCCGCTACCCTTTTAACAATTGAACAACCATGGCTCACCGGTGAATCCGCAGTAAGATCGATGCTCTTTGGAACGCCTTCTGGTCCGGTGGCATCGCCAATCCCTCCGAGATTCAGGGCAGGGAGTATGGAGTCCCGCCTTCAGGCGCCTTCAAGCGGCGGGGCGGACACAGACAT
>CAZCUL010000644.1:0-10651 GCA_964501475.1 uncultured Verrucomicrobiota bacterium
CCAATTGCTGTCGTCCTTGGCGCTGCCGCGATGGCACTCGTCCACGATGATGAGATCGAAGAAGTCACGCGGGAATTCCTTGTAGAGTCCGGGGCGGCGTTCGTCTTTGGCGAGCGACTGGTAGATCGCGAAATACATTTCGCGTCCCTTGTTCACCACGCCGCCTTCCAGTTTCCAGCGCGCATCGCCAAAGGGCGTGAAATCCTTCCCCATCGGGTCATCGACGAGGATGTTGCGGTCGGCGAGGAAGAGGATTTTTGGTTTGCGGTGTTCAGGAGTGGTTCGACACCTCACCCCATCGCTCTCCCCGGTCGAGGCGGAGAGGGTGTCCGCACATTGCGTGCGGTTCCACATGGCAGTCCAGAGCTTCCAGCAAATCTGAAACGACACGGCGGTCTTGCCCGTTCCCGTGGCCATCGTGAGCAATTGCCGCCGCTGGCCTGTGAGGATTCCTTCGACTGCGCGATTGATGGCGATCTCCTGATAGTAGCGCTCTCCCTTGCCGGAAAGATGATTCATCGGCGTGAGCATCTGCGCACCCGTTTTCCCTGAAATCTGTTTGTCGGCTGTGTAACGCGCCCAAAGTTCAGCGGCGTGGGATACGAATGAACGATGGTTTCCTTGCCAGTGAAGTAATCGAACTCGACGATCTCTGCCCCGTTCGTGGCGTAGGCAAATTTCAGTTGCAGCAACTCAGCGTATTCCTTGGCCTGCTGAATTCCCTGGCCCGCGGTTTGCCAATCAGCCTTCGCTTCAACGACGGCCAGCGGGAAGTTGCGTTCATAGCGGAGAATATAATCCGCGCGCTTCGGCGGCTTGCGCACGAAACCTTTGCCCACAGGCACAATGCGCCCGTCAGTAATCGTGCGCTGCTCCGCGATGGAATGCGGTTCGTTGTCCCAGCCAGCAGCTTGAAGCCTGGGGACTACGAATCTCCGGCATGTATCAGCTTCGTTCACTGAAAGGCAGTCGTGCAGCGTTCGTGGTGCTTCGCTGCAATGATGCCAAAACGGATGGAAGGCCGGCAATGAGTTTTCCTGGTGGCCTCGGGTCAGGCGCCTTTTTGCGGTAACTGAGAAGTAACCATGAGACTGCGTCCTGGAACCGGACGTTTAAGTGGAGCCATCTGTCGGGATTGAACCGAGGACCGACGGTTTACAAAACCGTTGCTCTACCACTCAAGCTGGCTTTCAGACGGCGGCGGAAATTCTCATCGCCCGGTGATTTACGCAACAGCACTCAGCGCGGTATTTCTGCGGCGAACGCGACCGCCGCCATTTTTGAGAGCTGCTCGGACATTGGGTAGAGCGTTTTGGTACTGTGCTCCACGGGTACGTCCTGATGGATAATCACTATCACCTCCTGACCGAAACGCTGCAGCCAAACCTGAGTCGCGCGATGCAATGCGGCGCTGCGGAATCAAACTCAAAGAACTTGGGAAACTTGCCGGTGGCATCGATTATGGGAGCGTGAGTGGCGCCATTCGCCGGCTGGAAATACGCGCGCAACGCGAAAAATCCATGCGGAAATTATTGCACCAAGCCCTGCGACAAATCGAAAATGACCAGATGTGGACCCAATCGCAGACAATCGCAGACCCGAGTGAGCGCTGACATCAACATTAAACGCCTTCCCCATGATGATCCTGATAGAAACAGGCGGAAGTTTTAAAGGCTTTCAGAGAAACGAGAAAAAAGGCAATTCCCCCACTCGCAAATCACGACCTTCATTGGAATGTTTCAAAACCATTCATCTTATCAGTCAATCGCCATTATTCCGAAAGGATTTCTCCGAGGGTCCACTTTGCATTTTCCTTCTAATCGCATCTATTCTGCGATCGAGGTTAGGATCGTCTGCATTTAACAAACCATATTCTCGCATTTCGTATACGAGAGGATGTATGGAGAAATTGGTTCTTTTGTCGAGCACTAAGGTTGAAAGTAGGTTCGTAGGGTCAAACATAGGTCTATCCTCGGACCTTGAGAAATGCGATATGGACCCGATCACGATGACAGTCGCGGCCAAACTCGGCGTCAGATCTCCAATAGAACCGGAAACGCTAAAGTGAGTCTGAATGAATTCAGTCGGAATTAAAGCAGTTTTGTCCCAGGATGTAACTTCGTGTATGAAACCAACATATCCTTGATCAAATGGAGCTGGTAAAGGTTCGAGCTCAAGCTTCGCCCTAGCGACCTGGCGGTTGGCGTGCCCTGGTTTCCACAAGGTAATTCGCTCGGGAAACGACGAAGTGAACGAGGACGGGTACTTCACCTCTGCCCGAATTCGATTGGTAGGCCACGCGATTGCAGCAAAGACGTTCGGAATCAGGTTTGAAGCGCCCGTGTTTGGAAAACAAAACGCCATCCAAGGCGCGATTTCAATAGCCTGTTTGTTTTTAGGAAAGACGCCGTTTGATACTTGGACTGCTTCTGTCCTTAGCTGTTTATAGGCATTGGCGCGAGAAGGATTTTTGGCTATTTCCCGACGCTTCTCCTCTGCAACGCTTGCTTGAGTCCAGTACTTCACCTCAATCCAATCCTTGCAGTCGGATGAATAGCGTACGGCTAATTGATGACCCTGCCCTCTCCGGAAGGAAAAATTGGTTAGTAGGAGGCTCCAGCGACAATCATCCAAGAGAAGCTCAAAAGTGGCGGTACGGAAAGGACTACCATTGGTATCTGCAGGATAAGCAAATGCCTTCAATAGTCCCTCAAGCCGTAACGTTGCCCAAGCCGAAGGCCGCGAAAAGGCAAGAACTGCTGAGACGACAAGAATGAGGCCATGACTGGATAGGGTCTTCATCAAGGAGCTCTCCTAACAGCCCAGTTGAATTGACTGGTCATGACGAAGTTCCAGCAAGTTGTTAAAGAAACCGCGAAGAGATTTGACACATGCAGGTTCCATCCAAGGTAGATGTGGTAGATGTCTAGCAATAACACTGACAGTCCTATGCGGATCCCCCAGATGGCACAAGTAAATAAAGGATACTCACATCGACAAGTCCGCCACTACCTCCCACAATGCGGAACTTTACAAACTGAGAAAAGCGATGCGAAATCAGCGCTCGGCGACCTGTCTGCCTCGACTGTCCGTTTATCCGGAGCCATTCCAACTGTTTTGCTGGCGCCATGGTTTTGCCTTGTATGCAAACCACCGTTACGACTACGTCTGACCCGTCGAGTACTTTTCAGAAAACCGGGGTTAACGCGTCGGTTCCATCCCGCGTCATGACTGAAATCCGGTGAAGTTGCTCCGTCGCTTCTTCAAGTTTCTGCGGGTTCGTCGATTGGCCCGGCTTTTCCTGCCGCTCGGATTTGACACCGGGCGCGATTTATTGTGAGATGCGGCCCATGGGAAAATCGTTCACGGTATGAACTGCTTGATTCGGCTCTGCAAACGGCTGCCCTCCCCTACTCTGCTTTTGCCAGGGGCGATGATTGGTCTGGCGCTGCTGCTCAATGGCTGCGCAACAACGAGGGCGGCCGACAACATGATCTCGAAATGGGAACGCTTCGAAACCAGTTTCCAAAGCTCGATCGATTATACAAACGCCATTCAGCAAGCCAACCTGGACGTCACGTTCACTTCGATGCTGGGCGAAACCCGGACGGTTCCCGGATTCTGGGATGGAGGGAAAACGTGGCGGGTGCGCTTTTCTCCGAATCAGATTGGCAAATGGACCTGGGAGACGGCTTGTTCCGATCCGGACAACGGGGGTTTGCACGAGCAGAAGGGCGAGTTTCTCTGCACGCCGCCGCTGGAGCGGACCGTTTTCCAACAGCACGGCCCCATCCGCGTTTCGCCGGATGGACGCTACCTCATGCATGAGGATCGCACTCCCTTCTTCTTCCTCTCGGATACTGCGTGGAACGGCGCCTTGCTGGCCACACCGGGGGAATGGGACTCTTACATCAAAACACGCAACGGCCAGAATTTTACGGCGGTCCAGTGGGTGGCCACGCAGTGGCGCGCGGCACCGGATGGCGACCGCTTTGGCGACAATGCCTACTCCGGCACAAATCAAATTCGGATCAACCCTCAGTTCTTCCAGCGCCTCGATGACAAGGTGGAAGCCCTCAATGAAGCCGGCCTGCTCAATGTGCCCGTCATGCTTTGGGCCATCGGCGGCGGTTCAAACCCGCGGGTCAATCCGGGCTTTTCCCTGTCCGAGGACCAGGCGATCCTGCTGGCCCGTTATATGTTTGCTCGCTGGCACGCCAATGACGTTCTTTGGCTTCTGCCCGGCGACTCGGATTACCGGGGTGAGAAGGCGGAGCGTTGGAAAGGAATCGGCCGCGCGGTTTTTGGCGAGCATCCGGAAGCGGTGGTCACGCTCCATCCGGGCGGGATGCAATGGTATTGGAACGAATTCAAAGACGAGAAATGGGTCGATGTCATCAGTTATCAGAGCGGCCATGGCGACGATGCCAAGACCTGGGAGTGGTTAAACCAGGGCCCGCCCACCACCGACTGGACCAAACTGCCTCATCGTCCGTTCATCAACCTTGAGCCGCCTTACGAAAACCATATCGCTTACCAATCGGGCGAACCGCACAGCGCCGACTCGATCCGCCGGGCAGTTTATTGGTCGCTGCTCACCGTCCCGACCGCGGGAGTGAGTTACGGCGGACATGGTGTCTGGGGTTGGGACGACGGCACGAGGCCGCCGACCGATCATCCGCGAACCGGCACGCCTCTGCCTTGGAAAAAGGCGCTTCTCATGCCGGGCGCCCAGCAAATGGCGCTGGTCTATGACTTCTTCACTTCGCTCGACTTCTGGCGGTTGCGTCCGGCGCCGTACATGGTGGTGAACCAACCGGGCGCTCAGGAACCTGATCGTTACATTGCCGCCGCGCGCACGGACAAGAAGGACCTGGCAATCATTTATGTGCCGCGGGATCGCACCGTTGAAATCAAGTTGGACACACTTCCCCCTTCTCCGAACATTGGTTGGATCAATCCTCGCACCGGAGAGAAGAGCCCCGCGGTTGCCGTGGTCACAGCAAACACCTGCCAGTTTCCCACGCCTTCCGAAGGCGATTGGCTTCTGGTGATGCGGAGCGATCCAAAACCTGCCGACGCGGACATGTCGAAAGACGCGGCATCGCCGGCTCCAAAGGAACAACCACAATAGTCCCGAGGGACGGTTTAGGGCGACTCGACGACCACGCGGATACGGTAGTATCGCGCCTGGGGGAGAGCCTGGGACGCGGGGTGACTCTCCGCTCCATCGTCAGTCCATGCCGCCTGGTCAGCCGTGTAGGTAATGTTGGAGGAAGATGCCAATCGCATCCACGGGCCATTGGGCGAGTCCGCGGCTTCGATTCGGAACGGCCGCCTCATGGCGCCGTTGGGCGGGCTCTTCCATGAAAAGGAGATGTCACCGTTCGCCTGGAGTTCCATGTTTTGGATTCTGGTTTGGGCGAGAATGAGCGAATTGAAAACGTTCAGCCGTCCCCAGCCATGCCGAATGTCGTAGCCGGGTGTGTCGTGTTCCGGGCGGCCGACTCGATCATCGGCGCCGGCACACAAGAGGGTCCAGGCCATGGCAGCGTCGATGTCGGGCCGGAGCGAAGCCAGCAACGTGATCGCGCCTGAGACCATGGGGACCGAAGCCGAGTTGCCTTCTCCCGAAAAGCCGTTCCCGGCCCGGTCAATGGTCCAGATTTGCGTGCCGGGCGCGATCACATCCACTTCCGGCCCGTAATTGCTCCAAACGTGATAATCGTTCGGCCCGGAGGAACCCACCGTAATCACGTCGGGATGGTTTCCCGGGAAAGTGATGGAGGGAAAACCGCCGTTGTCAGCCAAGCCAACCACAATCACTCCCTGGGCAACCGCGTCGCTAATGGCGCGCGCGACCGTTTGAGTGGGCTGATCGGAGTAATGCGCGAACGACAGATTGAGGACCTTGCAACCCTGGGCTACGGCGAAATCGATTCCATCGACATACCACGACACCAATCCGCGGTCGGAATCGTTGAGGATTTTGATTGGCATCAGTTTGCAGTTCCAATCGACGCCGGCAATGGAAACGCCGTTGTTCGGATTGGCTGCAAGGAGAGCGGCAATGGCCGTACCGTGCAGATGGTTATCCATGGTGTTGGTATTGTCGTTGGCGAAGTTGTAGCCGGGCACAACTCGACCGGCGAATTCGGCCAGTTCATGGTTCAAGCCGGTGTCGAGCAGCCCCACGATCACATTGGTCGAGCCGGTGGTGATCTCCCATGCTTCCGGCGTGTGGATGTCGGCGCGAACGTTGTTATTGCTGTAAGTGTTGAGGTGATACCACTGGCTTCCAAACTGCGGATCGTCCGGAACGACTAACGCGCCGTGAATCACTCCGTCCGGCTCGGCGTACTCGACCAACGGATGGCCGCGAAGCCGCTCCAGACAGTCATCGATGGGAAGGCCGGAGGGCAGGCGAAGATAGAGATGCCGGTTGGCTCGCCGCGACAGGGGAATGCGTGTTTCATCGACCAGCCCGCGTCGTTGCAGCTCTTCAAACCGGGTGCGCGTTAAGCCGGCGCCAGGCGGCAATCCCAGACGCGCGGTCAGCTCCTTCAGCCCGTTTGTTCCGAATTCGCCGTCAAATCGGCTGCGCACGCCCTCGTGGAATTTGATGAGGATATGGTCCGCGGCGCGGGTTGCCGACCGCTCCGGCTGCGCGAGAGGCCAGGCAGCTTTCAAAGGCTGGACTGCCGCAAGAAAGAGCAACGTTCCGGCGCAAGCGGTTGCCAGTTTCTGTCGTGGTTTCACCCAGTGGGAATCGAGTCGCATGTTCCGTCAACGGAGAGATCCATCCCTCGAGCCTGACTTGAGTTCGCTTAGCTTCCGCCATTTCCCCCGGCAGTCAAGGAGGCGTCGATGAGAGCCGCAATTCTCACTTTGCGGAGCACGGCGCCCCCGGCCGCAGCGCGAACGACGCAAGGCCCCTGGGGATTCTTCCGCGTCAACGCGCTTCCCACCCCCCTGCGGCTGAGGACAGCGGCGCTCCGGGGTCGGTGGAAAATGCTTTGAAAAGCGGGCCGCAATCCTTTTCCATCACTAGCGATGCCTGATCGCAAAATGACGCTGAACCTGGTTTGCGGAAATATTGGCGTGTCGGCCGACCAGCGCGAGGCGATCAATCTGGCCCACGGGCACGGCTTCGAATCCGTTGAAGCGCGCGGCGATTTTTTGGCCGGCCTTTCGCCGGAGCAGCTTCAGGAGTTGAAGGCGGAGATGGAAGCCAAGCGGGTCGTCTTTGGCGCGGCCGGTTTGCCGGTGGATTTCCGGAAGGACGAGGCCTCGTTTCGGGAGGGGTTGAAGCGACTTCCACGCATCGCGGCGGGTCTGCAAGGGGCGGGAGTCACGCGCCTGGGCACCTGGATCAGCCCGGCGCATGACGAACTGGAATACCGCCAAAACCTCGAACGCCATGCCAGCCGGCTGCGAGACATTGCCACGATTCTCAAAGACCATGGTCTTCGCTTCGGCCTGGAATATGTGGGCACGCCGTCCTTGCGCAAGAGCCGCCGCTATCCGTTCATCCACTCGATGGCCGGGACCCGGGACCTGATTGGGGAGATCGGCACGGGCAACGTCGGACTGGTCCTGGATAGCTGGCATTGGTGGACGGCGGAGGAAGGAGCGGAGGACATTTTGAAATTGAAGGCGAACGAGGTCGTGGCCGCGGACCTAAACGATGCCCCGGCCGGCGTCACCCGCGAAACCGCGCGCGACAACCAGCGAGAACTGCCGCTGGCCACGGTCGTGATCGATGTGGGCGCGTTTCTGAATGCTCTGCATCAAATCGGTTTTGACGGTCCGGTGCGGGCCGAACCTTTCAACGCAGAGTTGAATGCGCTCGACAACGAAGCTGCATGCGGATTGACCGCCGAGGCCATGAAGAAAGCATTCGCTCTTATCCGCTAGCCGCCTGTGTTTCCCAAAATTCGCTCCATCCACTTCGTGGGTATCTGCGGCACGGCCATGGCGGCGGTGGCGGCGGCCCTGAAGGAGAAGGGCCTCGAGGTCAGCGGTTCGGACCAGAATATTTATCCGCCCATGTCCACTTTTTTGGCCGGGCGCGGCATCGAAGTGATGGGCGGTTATTTGGAGACCAATCTGGCGCACAATCCCGACCTGGTCGTGGTGGGCAACGCCATTTCCCGCGGGAATCCCGAGGCTGAAGCGGTGCTGGATCGCAAGATGCGCTATTGCTCGCTGCCGGAACTGCTCAAGGAATACTTCATCCGGGGCAAACGCTCGGTGGTCATCACCGGCACGCACGGCAAGACCACCACCACTTCGCTGCTGGCCTGGGTCTTCGAAGCGAGCGGCCTGAACCCGAGCTTTCTCATTGGCGGCATTCCGAACAATTTCAAGGAAGGCGCCCGTTTTACAGACAGCGACTGGTTCATTGTCGAGGGGGACGAATACGACACCGCCTTCTTCGACAAGCGCAGCAAGTTCGTTCATTACCTCCCGGAAATCGCCGTCATCAACAACATCGAATTCGACCACGCCGACATCTTCGAAGACCTGCCCGCCATCCAGACTTCTTTCAAGCGGTTCATCAATCTGATCCCGCGCAACGGCCAGCTTTTCGCCAATGGGGACGACCCGCACCTGGCTCCGCTGCTCGATGTGACCCATTGTCCGATCAAGCGCTTTGGCCTGGGCGAGAATAACGCCGTGCGGGCGCTCAATCTCAAGCTGGGTGCGACCGCGACTGAATTCGAGCTTCCGAGCCTCAAGTTTCACATCAACCTCGTGGGCGAACTGAACGTGCGAAACGCGCTGGCCGTCGTCGCCTGCGCCAAGCATTGCGGGCTGAAGAACAGCCAGATTCAATCTGCCTTCGACACCTTCAAAGGCATCAGGCGCCGGATGGAGGTGCGCGGCATTGCCGGCGGCGTGACGGTGGTGGATGATTTTGGACATCATCCCACGGCCATTCGGGAGACTTTGCGGGCTTTACGCCTGCGCTATCCGGGACAGCGCATTTGGGCCGTTTTCGAACCCCGTTCGAACACGACGCGACGCAATGTTTTTCAGACCGATCTGGTGCGCGCCTTTGCCGATGCGGACCGCGTGGTGGTGGCGCAGGTCGCCCGGCTCGACCAATTGCCGCCCGAACAGCGCCTTGACCCCGAGCGTCTGATGAAGGAATTGGCGGAGGACGGAAAATCGGCGGCCTATCTCCCGGACGTGGATAGCATCGTCGAGCGGGTTTGCCAGGAAGCCTCCGGCGGCGACGTGGTTTGCGTCTTCAGCAACGGCGGATTTGGGAACATTCACGCCCGGCTGCTGCACAGGCTGGGGCAGTTTTCCCCTGGATGATCCAGCGCGGGATGAGTGCAGCACTCGACATTTCAAACATTCTTAAAAGCATTTTCTTCCCGGATTGTCGGAGCGGGGGCGCCCGTGTTAGTGTGGGCGCGTGAATGATTTATTGGCCGGCCTCTTCGGGCTCCTTTTGGCTACCAACCAGGCAGTGGCAGCCAGCAACCTTCTCAAGAATACCACCGGAATCAGTGTCGCTGTTCCCAACCAAAGCGACCCTGTCGAACGGGAGTTTCAGCGTTTGATGGCCGACGACGACGCGGCGCAGGAGGAGGTGGACCGCTGGATTATTGAAAACCACAAGCTTCGCCAGCAAGAGGCGGGGGTTGAGGAAGCAGTGTTGAACAAACGCATTGAGGCGCGGTTGGGCGAGGTGCGGAAGGCGTACGTCGATTTTCTGCGGAGGCATCCCGGCCATTCGGGCGCGCACCTCGCCTATGGCAGTTTTCTCAACGACATTGGCGAGGAACACGCGGCAAAGGAACAGTGGGAGAAAGCTCGCCAGTTAGACCCGAAAGATCCGGCCGCCTGGAACAACCTGGCGAATTACTTCGGCCACAACAGTCCGGTGACGAAATCCTTCGAGTATTACGAGAAGGCCATCGAGCTTGATCCTGCCGAGCCGCTCTATTATCAAAACCTGGCGACCACCGTTTATCTCTTCAGAAAAGACGCGACGAACTATTACGGGATTACCGAGCCGCAGGTCTTCGAGAAGGCAATGAAGCTCTATTTCAAGGCGCTCGAACTGGATCCGACCAACTTCCTGCTCGCGTCTGACCTGGCGCAAAGTTATTACGGCATCAAGCTTCCCGAGGGCGATGAAGAGGCGCGGCAGAAGGCAAAGAAGGAGTTGGCGGAACAGGCCACCGAGGCCTGGCAGGTCGCCATGAAACTGGCCCGGGACGATACCGAACGCCAGGGGGTGTACATTCATTTGGCCAGAAACCAGATTAACGCAGGTCAATTCGAGGCGGCCCGGCGCAGTCTAAATGCCGTCACAAACGAAATGCTTTCCACAACCAGGCTAACCCTGTTCAAAAAGCTGGCCAGTGAAGAAGCGGCCGGGAACCAGTAGCGGCGACACTTCACCAGCCTCGGGCCAAACCGCGGATCCATATGGAACGGCATGAGCGGCCCAGCAATTTTGATTTTAGCCCGGAGCGCGTGGGTGGCCGCTCCTGAGCCGCAGCGGCTTGAAAGCGACCAACGCGCTGGTTCTCCCAAAGACCCTGTTGCGGCCAGAGCGCTGCGGGCCAGAGGCCCGCGTGGTGCGAAGCTTCGCTTCGCACCAACCCGAAGGGTTGCCAGAGGGTAGCCG
>CAZCUL010000645.1:0-4842 GCA_964501475.1 uncultured Verrucomicrobiota bacterium
GATGTGGCCGGCGTGGAAGAAGCCAAGGAAGAGGTCTCCGAATTGGTTGAATTTCTAAAGGACCCCAAAAAGTTTCAGAAACTGGGCGGCCGCATTCCCAAGGGCATTTTGATGGTCGGCGCTCCCGGCACAGGCAAGACGCTGCTGGCAAAAGCTATTGCCGGGGAAGCCGATGCGGCGTTCTTCAGCATCAGCGGCTCGGATTTCGTGGAGATGTTTGTCGGCGTGGGCGCCAGCCGCGTCCGGGACATGTTTGAACAGGCGCGCAAGAATACGCCTTGCCTCATTTTTATCGATGAAATCGATGCGGTAGGCCGAAGCCGAGGCCACGGTTTGGGCGGCGGCAACGACGAGCGTGAACAAACGTTGAATGCTCTGCTCGTCGAGATGGACGGGTTTGATACCCAGGAGGGCATTATTATTATCGCGGCGACGAACCGGCCCGATGTGCTCGATCCGGCGCTGTTGCGGCCCGGACGGTTTGACCGGCAGATAACCGTCAACCTGCCCGATGTGCGCGGACGGGAAGCTATTCTCAAAGTTCACGCCAAGAATGTGAAGTTGGACCCGAGCGTGGACCTGGCAGTCATTGCCCGCGGCACGCCGGGTTATTCGGGTGCCGAACTGGCCAATCTACTCAACGAAGCCGCATTGCTGGCCGCGCGCACCGGCAAGAAGGCCGTCGGCATGGCCGAGCTGGAAGAGGCCCGCGACAAGGTCCGCTGGGGTCGCGAGCGCCGCAGCATGGCCATGACGGACGAGGACAAGAAATATACGGCCTGGCATGAAGCCGGGCATGCCCTGGTGAACGTTGTTCTGGAGCACACGCATCCATTGCACAAGGTCACGATTATTCCGCGCGGCCAGGCTTTGGGCGCGACCATGTATTTGCCCAAACAAGATATCTGGAACCGGCGCCGCAAGGAAATGCTCGACATCATTTCTGTGACGATGGCGGGACGGATCGCCGAGGAAATTGTCTCGGACGACATTTCCACCGGAGCAGCGGGAGACATTCAGCAAGCGACTCAAATGGCCCGATCTATGGTTTGCCAATGGGGCATGAGCGATAAGCTCGGCATGGTACAATACGGCGAACAGAACGAATACGTCTTCCTCGGCCGTGAAGTCACCCGCGGCAAGGATTACAGCGAGCAGACCGCGCAGGAAATTGACATGGAAGTGAAGCGGATTATCGACGAGCAATACAAGATCGCCAAGGACATCATCGATTCCAATCGCGACAAGCTCGAATTGATCGCCAACTGCCTGCTCGAATACGAAACCCTGGAAGGCTGTCAGGTCGAGGAAATCGTCCAGACCGGCAAATTCACTCCGCCCACTCCTCCTCCGCAGGTCGAGCCGCCCACCGGGGCCCAGGCTGCCACCCCCCTCCCCGAAGTCGTCAAGCCCTCGCCGCCCAAGATCAATCCCGGTCTGGGCTCGCCCGCTCCAGCCACCGCCTGATTTTCCCGCAGCCCGGTTGACGATTACGTTGCCGACTGCGGACCCATTCCGTTTTCCCGGCGGGTCTGCTCTGGCCGGATGGGCCGGCAGCCCGATTTATTCAGTTCGTCCGGCCTGGCGCGCGAAATTGACTCTTCGCCTCTTTTCATTAGCCTCAAGCCATGGTGATCGCCCCATCATTGTTGGCTGCAAACTTCGGACGATTCGCTGCCGAAACCCTTCGCGCCAGTCGCGCCAAAGCCGATTGGCTCCACCTCGATATCATGGACGGTCATTTTGTCCCCAATATCTCTTTTGGCCCGGAAGTAGTGCGAGTGATTCGGCCGCTCACCCGCATGAAGTTGGACGTCCATCTGATGTGTTCGCGTCCGGAGATCCTCCTGGAGCCATTCGCCAAAGCGGGCGCCGATCACATGACAATACATGTCGAACTTGCTGATCGCGTCTCGCCTCTCTTGTGGAAAATCAAGTCCCTCGGGGCCAGAGCCGGCCTGGCCATTAATCCCCCCACGCCGTTGAAAGCTGTCCAGCCGTTCCTCGAACAAATCGATATCCTCCTGATTATGACGGTCAATCCGGGGTTCGGCGGCCAGCAATTCATCTCCGAAATGATTCCCAAAGTGCAACAGGCTGACGTCTGGCGCCGGGAACGGAATCTCAAGTATCGTATCGAAGTGGACGGCGGCATCAACCTTGCAACCAGCATCGAATGTGCGCGGGCAGGCGCGGATACATTTGTCAGCGGAACCGCGCTCTTTGGCCAGCGCCAGCTCAAGCGGGCGGTCAGAAAAATGCGTGATGCCGTGAGCGCAAGCGCTCGCTCTCGACCTCCATCCGCCAACCATGCGGCGGGCGCGGGGTAGGTTGGGTGGGTCGCGTGCAGCGCAACCCTCCCGTTGCCAGCAACACTATCTCCTGCTTTGCCTCCTGGTCGCTTTGGCGGGCGCCTTTTTGCGACCGGCCGCCGCCGGGGATTTCTTTTTGGCCCGCTGCTTGGCCGCGGCTTCCAGGGATTGCCTTTTCCCAGGCGCCTGCAGGCTTCGGGCACTCTGAGCGATATTCTTAAGTTTCCCCTTTTCGGCCGCATCACCGACCATTGTGCCGACGACTCCGCCGACCACTGCGCCGACGGGACCGCCTACGACCGCTCCCAACACCGCGCCGGTGGCTCCTCCGGCCACTTTTTTGCGAATGTGAATTTCCCTTTGAACCCGTTTCTTTTCACTCATGAGGCATGCTCATACCCGTCCGGCGCAACGCGGTCACTGGGAATACTTGACGCGTCGTTGCACAACCATCCCGGGCGCAAAATTCACAAGGCGCCGTTTGGAACCCGGGTCTCGAAGGCCAACGGAAGGCCAGGCGCGTCGCCAGCCCGTCTGGAACAGAAGCTACAATGGAGTGATATGGATATTTCGAAAACGAACTACCGAGCGGTTGTCGTGGTTCTGAAGCCCGATGTATCCGCGCGCCGACCGGTCATTCTTCAGGTCCACAATCTTTTCCCCGTTCAGTGTGATTTCGATCTGCTCTCCTCTGGCCTCGATCCGGACGTGGTTCCATTCGTTGGCGGGCTTCGAAGGATTCTTGCTGGCTGCCACAACTTCGTAAATCGCTCCAGTGGTATGCCGGGTCGGCTCCCGCCCATGATCGGCCAGGACCTGCATTTCATAGCCGGTGAAAGCGGGATTCTTCTCGGCGGCCGACCGAAAGAAGATGCCGCTATTGCCTCGGGGATTGATGGCGTATTCCAGCTCGAGAATAAAATCGCCGTATTGTTTCTCGCTGCGGAGCCAGGAGCCGCTTTTTTCGGGATTGGTCGTCCAATTCGTCCCGTTCTTTCCGACCAATAGACCGTCATCCACAGCCCATTCCCCGCCGTGCATCACCACCCAGCCGTTCAGGTTGCTCCCGTTGAAAAGCGATATCGATTTGCCTTGCTCCGCGCCTGCCGCCAGTTGCGCCGCCAACACCCCCACGAAAGTGCCGTAGATCAGCCGTAAATTCATAGGCGTGGTAGTTAGCGGCAAATTCGAAGTTTGACCAGCCTTGTTTGGGCAAGCTGGCCAGATTGGCCCCGCTCTCCCCTGCCCTCCTCCCCTCGTTCCTCGCGGTGCGAGGGGGAATTCGTGCAGTGGTGCTCATTCGTGGTTAGACAAACTCTTTACTGGCCGAGGCGTGGGCTCAGAAGTAGTTCAGGAATCGTAGCCGACAACGCGAGGAGCGTTTGCGGTCCAACCAAGGAGAAAGTGGGACTGCTGACGTGGTCCGCCACAGAGACGGCGGGCTTAGCCCAACTGCGAGTCGAGTCCTTTTCCCAATTGACGCATACGGGCGCTTCGGATGCACTAGCAGGCATGATCTCACGAACCATTTTCCGTGCGCTTATTCGAACGCTCCCATGCTGTCTGTTTCTGTTGGCGTTGGGGGCGCGGGCGGATGTCCGGCTCCATGGCCTCTTTACCGACAACATGGTCCTGCAACAGAACGCCTCCGTGCCAATCTGGGGCTGGGCCGACGACGGCGAAGAAGTGACGGTCGAATTCCGGGACCAAAAGGTCCGCGCCAAGGCCACCGACGGCGCCTGGGCTGTCCGGCTAAAGAAACTCAAACCCGGCGGGCCCGACACCCTCAAAATCTCCGGCAAAAACAGTCTCCTATTGCAAAACGTGATGGTGGGCGAAGTTTGGATCGCCAGCGGCCAATCCAACATGGAGTGGCCCATGACGCGCGCTTATCAGCCCGAGACGGAGATTCCCGCTGCCAACCATCCTCAGTTGCGGCTTTTCACGGTGCCGAAGCTGAAGGCAAACGAGCCGACCAACAACGTCAATGGTTCCTGGCAGGTGTGCAGTCCCGAAACGGTCGCTAATTTCTCCGCGGTCGCGTTCTACTTCGGGCGCGACCTGCAGAAGGCTCTGGGCGTCCCTGTGGGCATCCTTCACACCTCCTGGGGCGGTTCGCCGGCCGAAGTCTGGATGCGCGAAGAGATACTCGCGGGCAACCCGGAGTACAAGCGCGACATTCTCGGTGCCTATCAAACATCACTGAAGCGTATGGAAGAAGCCATGGGGGTCTGGGAACGCGAGAAAGCTCAGGCCGAGAAAGAGGGAAAGCCGTTCAGCAAGCGCCGGCCCGGCGTGTCCTGGAGGCCGACGGAACTCTACAACGGCATGATTGCGCCGCTCATTCCCTACGCCATCAAAGGCGCAATCTGGTATCAAGGCGAGTCCAACGCCGGACGCGCCCACCAGTATCGCACTTTGTTTCCAGACATGATCCGGAACTGGCGCCGCGACTGGGACCGCTTCCCCTGGCGCGGCGACAACCCCGACGCCGAGCGCTGGCGCCGCGGCATGACCGGCGAGCCGATGG
>CAZCUL010000646.1:0-4840 GCA_964501475.1 uncultured Verrucomicrobiota bacterium
GCCGATCGCTTTCAGGTTGGTGAGGATGTAATTGGCCAGGGCGATAATGCCGGAAAGGCTCACCAGGACGCTGAGCGGCCTGGAGCCGAAGCGGTCCTGCACGTAATCCGAGACAGTAATGTAATGGCGCTGGTGGGAGACGCGATGCAGTTTGGGCGCGTAAAGGAGATAGACGGCAACGACGCCCATCATAAACGTGACACTGACGAGAAAGGTGAATCCATCGCGGTAGGCCTGGGCCGCGAAACCGATCAACGTATTGCCGCTGTATTGCGTGGCATAAAGCGTGAGCAGCAGCACGACCAGCCCGAGTCCGCGGCCGCCGAGATAAAAATCGGCCAGCGAATCCTCCTTGCGCGCTGCGCGGCCAAGCCAGCCGAGAACCAGCAGAGTTGCCAGATACAGGCTGGCGACGACGAGCCCTTCTGTGGTCATGAGCGGCAGCGCGTTTGAATTCATGTCGAGCCGCTCGAGTCAGTCTGAATCGAAGTGTTTCCAGAAACGGCCCATCAGGATGGAGACCACAATCGGGAAGACGACAGTCATGGCCAGGGCATAAATGACCCAGGCGGGCAACGGGTCTTCGTCTGCGCTCGTCCCGATGAAAAACCACGGGACAGTCAATCCCAGCAGCACAAACAAGGTAATGGCGACGGCCAATCGACGCATGGTAACCCGCGCATCAAAGCGGGGTTGGCGGCGGCTGGCAAGCCTGTCCGTCAGGCAGGCAGCAATCCACATTTTAAGGCTATCTTCGTGCGTGCCTTGGCGGAGCTGGATATGGTAGATCGTTGGCATGCCGGAAGAAGCCTCATCCTCGCGCCCGGAGCAGCGTCCGGAGCTCCGCAACCTGCAGGCAAGTCAGGCGTTGCAGGGCAAGATCGCCGCATTGCGGCGCAAGACCCTCAGGGTTGCCGCGTGGACCGGTGTTTCGCTGGCGGTGGTTGTCGCCGTCGAATGGCTGGTGCTGGTGATGTTCCTGGACTGGTGGCTGGAATTACCGTGGACCCTGCGCTTGATTTTGTTGATCGGGCAGGCCGCGGTCTTTGGCTGCATCGTGGTGCGATTCGTCATCCAACCGATCATGCAGCAGCCGGACGATGACGAGCTGGCGCTTCAGGTCGAGCGGGCGCAACCGGGATTTCAGAGCCGGCTGATTGCGGCCATCCAATTGCCCCGGCCCGGGGCGGTGCCGGCCGGGGCGTCGGCGGCGATGGCGGAAGCCACGGTGGAAGAGACGGAAGCGATGGCGGAGGGGCTCGATTTCAGCGCGATTGTTTCGACAAGGAAGGTGAAGAGACTGGCCTGGCTGGCCGCAGCGATGCTGTTGCTAGGGGCGATCGCGCTGTCAGCGGGAGGGGAGGTGACGGGCGATTTGTTGAAGCGGGCATTTCTTTCGAACACGCCCGTGCCGCGGAAGACGCGGGTGATTGTTTTCGATGGCGACAAGGTGATTGGCCGCGGCGATGACGTGCGCCTGGAAGGCTTCGCCCACGGCGTGGTGCCGGAGAGAGGCAAGGTCGAGGTGCGCTACGCGAACCGGCGCAGCCAGGACTTTTCATTGGAAAAAGATCCGAAGGGAAGGAATCGTTTCGGGCGCACACTGGAGAACATTCAGGAGTCGTTTCGCTACGTGATTCGTTTGAACGACGGACGCAGTCAAATATTTGAAGTGGCTGCGTTGCCGCGACCGATGGTGGCGCGGCTGGAGTGCGAGCAGGATTTTCCGGATTACACCGGATTGAAGACCATTCAGAGACCGTTGGGGGACTTATCGCTGCTGGCGGGGAGCCGATTGAGGGTGCGGGGGAGGGCGACCAAGGAGCTTTTCGCAGGTTACTTGAAAATGGTGGGGACCAATGCGCCGTATAATTTTCCGATGGTGAGCGCGTTTCCACCGATGGTGGTCCGGGCGCCCATTCAGACCGGGATCGTGCCGCTGCACGTGAATCCATCGGACCCGGCTGAGTTTACGGCCGAGTTTGGCATTCCGGCCGCGGGCTTGAGCGGCTTCTCCATTGAACTGGTGGACAAGGAAGAAATGGCCTCGAAAGATGCCGCGGTCTATCGGATCGAGATTATTCCAGACAAAGCGCCGGTGGCCCGAATTCTTTATCCGGACCGCAAGGAGGAGTTGATTACGCGGGAGGCAACACTCCTCATCGACATGTCCGCGAGCGACGACTTTGCCATCGAGCAGTTGCAGTTGCGCTATAAGATCGCTTCGGTGGATGGCGGGGCGGAGAGAGCCCTCGAGATGGACCTGGAGGGTGAAAGGCCTGCCGAGCTGCACCGGAGCTACCCGTGGAAAATCGGGAGTTTCGACCCGCTATTGTCTGAAGGGAGCACCATCGAATTTTGGATCGAGGCGCGCGACAACAATAATGTCACTGGCCCGGGCATCGGCAGGAGTGATCGTCAGATCGCCAAGGTAGTGAGCGTGGACGAAAAGCGCTCGGACCTGTTGAACAGGGCAGGGGACTATTTGGGAAGCATCAGCGATGTGGCGAGCGAGCAGGAGAAAGTGAATCGGACGCTGGGCGCGATCATTCTGGAAAAGACCGGCCCGCAATGAAAGCGCGATGCAGTCGCAGCGTGCGGCCGGACCGCAGCAAGATCGGTTTCAATTATGCCCTAATCAACGAGCGAATCTCTCGATGGCTCTAAGGTTTCAGAACGGTAATGGTTGTCCCGTTGCTGTCTCCATCCGGATCATGGTTGAAAGCAGCGTTATAGCTCAGCAACGAATGGGTAATGTTCGCGATACTCAGGGTCACGCTCCCTTCTTTCTTGTGCATAACCGGAGTAACAAAAGTGGCCCGGCCTGCCGCGTCAGTGACGGCGTTCGCACTACCGGAAAAACCGCCATTCCAGCTCGCGCTCACAGTCGCACCGGTCACCGGCTGATGAGCCGAATCATGAACCACCACCGTCACCGTTGCCTGCCAGTTATTCTTATCTGACGTGCTCGTCCCATCCAGATCGCCTGAATGCAATTCGGCGCTGGGTTCCGTCACGGTCACCACCACTGTATCACTGCTGGTCGCTCCGGCATTATCGGTTACGGTTAACGTAATGGTATGGCTGCCGAGTGACAGGAGTGTTGTGATATCCGAACCGGAGGCATCCGTTAATCCGTCCCCATCGATGTCCCATTGGTAGCTTTGAATGGTGCCGTCAGGATCGAAGGAACCCGATCCGCTCAGGGCAACCAGTTCATCCCCTGAACCATCGCTGTCAGCCACAGTCTGATCCGATCCGGCATTCGCGACGGGCGGGCGATTCGCCTGGATGACAACTGTGGCCGTATCACTCGATGAAGCACCCTGGTCGTCCGTTACCGTCAGTTTAGCGGCATGAGAGCCAACCGAGAGGGTGATGGTAACAATGCTTCCCGTGTAATCCGTTGTGCCGTCGTTATCAATGTCCCATTCGTAGCCCACCAAGGTACCGTCAGGATCAAAGGAACCTGATCCGTCCAGCGTGACCGTTTCATCTCCCGAGCCGTCGGCGTCGCTCAAAGTCTGGTCCGGACCTGCGTTCGCAACCGGGACGCGATTCCCGCCCGCGTTCAGGAGACGAGCGGTGTTCAAGAGAGGCTCGGGATAGTTGTCGGGATCGCCAGTGAAATACTCGGCGTCTCCAAACTGCCAGCCACTGGCCTTGAGCGCGTAGCCCACTGCCTGGACTCCTGCCGCGGATTTTTCCAAGCCGTTCCGGGCGATGTAAAGAGCGGCGGCGCCGGCCACATGGGGTGCCGCCATGCTGGTTCCGGACGAAAATGCATAACCACCGTCGAAATAAGTCGAGAGAATCTCCACGCCCGGGGCGCAGATATCCACCTGGTGGCCGAAGTTGCTGAAACACGCAAAGATGTCGTCCCCACTGACCGTACAGTCCTGAAAAACCACCGTTTCAGGTCGCAAGCCGCCAGGCAACCCATCGAAATCCGCCATGGCTGAGACCGTCAATGCGGAAGGTTCGGAGGCGGGCGAAACATTGCCCGCGTTCTGCAGCTCGTTCCCTGCCGCAACTACAAAAACGATTCCGGCATCCGCCCCGCGCCCCACGGCATCATTCAGCGCCTGAGAAAAGCCGCCCCCCAAACTCAAGTTGGCCACTTCAAAGCGGCCGGCCCGGGCTACTACCCAATCGACGCCAGCTATCACGCCAGCCAATGATCCCGAACCATTTTTGTCCAGAACCTTAACTGCCGTCAGGCGCGCCCCGGCCGCGATTCCAGCCACGCCCAATGCATTATCGATGGCCCCAACGGTGCCTCCCACATGCGTGCCATGTCCATTGTCGTCGTTCCAGTTGCCATCGGAGCGTAGAAAAACTCCTCGCACAAAAAAGCGCACCCCGTCGGGATCAATGCGGAGGTCGGGATGATCGGCGTCGAGACCCGTGTCGATGATGGCGACGTCCACATCCAAAAGATCATCTGTTCCGTCGATGGGAACCGCCACGTCGGCTCCGGTCCGCAGAATTCCCGCAGGGATAATCTGGGCCACTGCATGGTACATCTGATCGGGCTCAATCCGTGCAATTTCCGGACGCTGGCGTAGCGCTTGAATTGCCTGTGGGGCTCCAGCGAAAGCAAAGCCCCGAATCGAATGCTCATAGACAGCGCCAACCTGGATTCCATGCTGATTTGCCAGCCCTTGAGCGGCAGCGACCGGGTTCTGAACATTTGCGTCAAAGACAGCGATATAACGTCCCGGAATCACCTGCCCCCACAAATCGACTGAACCGGTGACGACGACGATCGAGAGCAGGAACGTGCGAAGAAGCTTTTGCATATGGCGTATTTTCAAGTGTTTGGGTCTAAACTCGGTGC
>CAZCUL010000647.1:0-15506 GCA_964501475.1 uncultured Verrucomicrobiota bacterium
GGCGCGCCGGAGCAGATCCGACCCGCCCTTTACGCCTAGCTTATTCTTCAGGCATTCCCGGTACGACTCGATGGTCTTGACGCTCAAGTGGAGTTTCTCCGCGATTTCCCGGGTGCGAAATCCTTCGCCGATGAGCCGAAAAACCTCCATCTCCCGATTGCTCAAATGCCTGACGTCCGACCCTCCCGCCGCCGCGCCGCCCAGCTTGCGGTTGAGAAGTTCGTCCCGCATTTTGAGGGAGAGATAAACCTTGCCTTGCAAGACGGTGTCAATGGCTTCGAGCAGGTCCGATCGGGCCGCCTGTTTCATAATGTAACCGCGCGCGCCGGCCCGCATGGCCCGTTCCGCGAACAATTCCTCGTCGTGCATCGACACCACCAGCACCTGGATACGCGGGTAGGCGCTGACGATCTGCTTTACCAAATCCAGGCCGCTGCCGGTTTTGAGGGTCAAATCCACCAGGACCAGGTCCGGCTTGGCGCGCCCGATCATTTCCAGCGCGCCTTCCGCACGCCCCGTTTCACCGCAGACCGACAGGTTCGATTGGCGTTGGATCAATTGGGTCAATCCCTCGCGGACAATTGGGTGATCTTCCACCAGGAAAATCGAATGCGGTTCTTCAGGCTTTGCGCTTTCGTGGGCGCTTCGCTTTCGGGAAACGGGCTTGGCTGGCTGGCGCCTTCTTGCGACTTTTGGGGCGGCCCGCCGGCGCGGCGGCGATTTCGTTTTCATGACTTTTCCCTTTAAGCTGGCCGCCCTTTCGAATATGTCCCACGGGCGCGGTGCAGATCACCGCGGTCCCCTCTTCGTGCGGGGCGATTTTCAGGACGGCGCCGATGACGCTGGCACGATGATTCATGATGCGCAATCCAAGGCCGCCTTTGGTTTTGCGCCGGCGAAAGGGCCGCCCGTCATTCCACACGCGCAGGCTAAGCCATCCCTTCCGGCAAGACAAGGAGACATCTATGCGCTTCGCGCGGCCGTGCTTGAGCGCGTTGGTTACTGCCTCCTGGGCGATGCCGTACCACTGTTCGGCCACATCAGGCTGCAATGGCAGGCGCCCGATCACGCGCGGGCAGCGGAATCGGCAGGAGACGCCAAAAAGCCTTCTCACGCTATCCGCGAGCGAACCTAGCGCCTCGCACAACTCCTCGTGCTCCAGCGCAAAATGGGTCAGGCCGCGCGAGATGTCGCGCACGATGTCGATGGCGCGGCTGACCATCTGATCGATTTTTTGCGTCTGCTCCCGGGCTGCTGCCTGACCGGCCAGGTCCAGTTCCAGATTCTTCAGCAAGTAGGATAGGCCAATCAACTGCTGCCCCAGGTTGTCGTGCAGTTCCTGGCCGAGGCGTCGCCGCTCCAGGTCGGTAATGCGAAGCAATTCCCTCTGAAGCTGCTGCCGCTCGCTCATCTCCGCGCGCAGGATGGAGTTGAGCTTTTCCAGAACAGCGGTGCGTTCCTGGACCCGCTGTTCAAGCCGTTCGTGCGACTGTCTTAACCGCGCCAGCAATCCTTCCCGCTCCTGCTCGTGCTGTTTGCGCTCGGTAATGTCTTCGGCGATGCCGGTGACGCGGGAGATTCCGCCCGATCGGTCGCGCGCCGCCACAGAGGCCCGGTCGCGCACCCAGCGTTCGTTGCCATTCGAAAGGCGGAGCCGATACTCCACGTCGTAGGCAGGTCCGCCCGCGAGAAAGCGGTCATAAGCCGCCCTTGTCCTGGTCCGATCCCGGGGATGAATGCGCTTCAGCCAGGTTCCGTGGTCGCGATACAACTCGTCGGGGTCCAGCCCCCACAACCGTTCGTAGGCCGGGCTGACGTAGCGGACCTGCCGGTTCGGGATGTCCGTGACGTAGAATACGGCGTCCACGTTCTGCGCGATTTGCCGGAAGCGCTCATCGCTCTCGCGTAACAGGCGCTCGGCCCGGACGCGTGCGGATATATCCAGCAAGACGCTCTGAATTGCCCCGTTTGCTCTGTCGAACTCTTTGTGGGAGATCAACTGGGCGGTAAATGCCGCGCCCCTGCGTTTGAAGTCCAACTCCGTTTCAATCTGGCCCTTCTCGTTCTGGCAATGCCGGAGATGCATGCCAAACCGGTTCAAGGAAGCCGAGTCCGCCAAAAAAGCTACCAACGACAGACCTCGCAGTTTCTCCCGCTCGTGCCCAAGCAATGCCGCGGCTGTAAGGTTCAGATCCACCATCCTCCCTTTCGGGTCTAGGGTGACGAAGCCTACCGGAGCGAAATCGTAAAGATCGGCGTAACGGCTTTGGGAAGCTTCCAACTCGGCCTGCGCTTCGCGCAGGACCTCGTTTTGCACCTCCAGTGCTTCAGCCTGTCGCTCGAGCCGCCAGAACAGATCAGCCGTCATCTGAGGCCCCCGGGGTCCCGCCGCGCCCGGTCGGGCGGATTTACCGGATTGCAGCCTGGCGGGAGGCCTCGGGCCCGATTTAACGCCTCCTTGCTTCATCACGCTGTTCGCGAAACCCAGCATGGTCGGGAGCTTCCGTGGCCGAAAGGAAAATCAGAGGCTCGCCGGCGTCCACCAGGCGGCGGGCGTTGAGGAAAAACTTTCGGCGCAGAGCTCCGCGGACGGGAAGATCGATCTGGAAATGGTCGAAGCGTTTTCTCTTTGGCAGGACCCGTTCAAGCAGATGCCGCAATTGCGGAAGGTCCCATTCCCCGCCATCCAGGCTCATCAAAGGGCGATTCTTCATTCCGGACGCCCGACAATTGAAAACCCGGCAGAAAGCTTTGCTGGCTGCCCGGATGCGCAACCGGCCGTCCAGGACCAGGATCGGTTCCTGAACGGTATCGATGACCGCCTCGGCGAATTCGCGCTCCCGAAGGTCCTGCAGGTGTTGCTTCTGCTCGATTTCGGCCTGCCTGGCTTCCAATTCGGCCAGCCGCTTCAGATCGTCCACGTCGATCAGGATGACGACCGCTCCCGCGATCTTGCCATCGGCGGTCCGATATGGCCGGACACGCAACGAGTACCAGCGTCCTTTCGCATCGCGCACCTCCTGGTCTTCATTGGCGAGCGTATCGATCACTTTCCGAATGACCCTGTTCATCCCTTTCAAGTTGAACCTGCTTTCAAGCGTGCTGAGCGAGCTCCCGACGTCGCCCGGAAACAGCCTGAAAAGCGCGGCGGCCGGCGCGGTGAACCGGCGAATGGCCAGCCGAGCGTCCACAAATATCATGGGAATGGTGGTGCTGGTCAGCAGGTTGTTCAGGTCGTCGTTGAGCGTGGCCAGTTCGGCATTCCGATTGGCCAGTTCCTCATTGACGGTGGTTAATTCCTCGTTCGTCGATTGCAGCTCTTCCTTCGCCGTCTCCAACTCTTCGTTCGTGCTCTGGAACTCTTCGTTGCTGGACTGGACTTCTTCGTTGGCCGATTTGAGCTCTTCGTTGGTGGCGTCCTGCTCTTCAATGATCGCTTGAAGCGATTGGCGGGTGGAGTCAAGTTCCTCCCGCAACTTTTGAATCTCCCCCTTGTCGGGGCGATGCCGCCGGTTCATAGTCCCCTTCGCCGGCCCTTCGCCGGATGCCCGAAGGCCGGCCTCCTCGAACAGAACCAAATACCAGTGCTGACTCGTGTGGTCGATCTTGAAGGGAATGACCCGAATGAGGACGCGAAGGCGGCGATTCCTGTCAATGACGGTTGCTTCCTTGCGGAGGGCCCGTTTCTGTTTCGCGGCCTGATAGAAGGCGGCGCGCAGATCGACGCCCAGGCCGGGATCGACCATTTGCAGGAGGTTCAAACTGGCCCTTCCCGGAACATGTTCGAGGAACCGGCTGGTTTTCCCTCGGAACAGCAGCGCCTGCATCTGCTGGTCCACCACCACCGCCGCCGGACAAAAATCATTCAGAATGATCTTATCCACCCGCCGTTCCAGGACCTCGGAAATATCCTCTCCCCTCGCTGGTTGGGGCGGCTTCTGGTTTGAAACCGGCGGGCGGGCGTTAAATCTGGTGGAGAAATCCAAGGCTGGCCGGAGGCGCGTGACCTTTTTGACGTAAATCTTGTGCCTCCTTTCCGTAAGAGAGAAGAGGTCGGCGAATCCCCCGACCGTTTCTGAAGTCCCCAGAACAAGGAAGCCTCCGGGCTTGAGCGCATAATGAAAAATGGGGATACACTTCTTCTGCGTCTCGGGCCCGAGATAAATCAGCACGTTGCGGCAACTGATCAGGTCCAGCCGCGAGAAAGGGGGGTCCTCATAGATGTTCTGTTGTGCATAGGTGCATACTTGCCGGATGGCGCGGCAGACCTGGTAGCCGCCATCGACCTTGTCGAAAAAACGCCGCAGCCGCCCCGGCGAGACTTCCTTGCGGATGCTGTCCGGATAAACGCCCAGGCGCGCCCTGGCCAGGATATTTTCGCTCAAGTCCGTCGCGAAAACCCGCAGCCTGATCGTCGCTTCTGCCTTGTCCAGCGCTTCGACGAAGAGGATGGCCAGCGAATAGACTTCTTCTCCGGTGGCGCATCCCGGCACCCACAGCCGAATCTCGCCGCCCTCCCTGCTCGATTTTATAATTTGGGGAATAACCTTCTTCTCCAGCGCCTGAAACACCTGCTTGTCCCGGAAGAATCCGGTCACGTTGATCAGGATGTCGTCGAAGAGCGCGTCCAGCTCAGCCGAATTCCTTCGGAGCAAATCGACATATTTGGACACGTGCTCGATCCGCAGTAGCGCCATGCGCCTGGCAAGCCGGCGCTGCAGAGTGCTCGGCTTGTAGGAGGAAAAATCGACACGCTTCCTCTTCCGGAGCAAAGCGCAGATTTTGAGCAGGCCGTCCCTTTCCTCCGGAGCCTGGGCTTCGCCGGAAAGCTCTGTCTCGGCGTGACTGGCCAGACGGCGAACGTAGGGATGCTTGCTGATTTTGGCTAGCTCCGCGGCCAGCCTTCGAGGAGTGACGATGGCATCGACGAACCCCGCCGCGATCGCATTCTGCGGCATGGCGAAGTATCGGGCCGATTCTTCGCCCTCGGCAAAGGTCAGGCCGCCCGCGGACTTGACGGCCCCCAGGCCTTGCGTGCCGTCCGAGCCGGTGCCGGAAAAAATGACACCAATGGCGCCCGGGCCGCGTTCGCGCGCCAGCGACTTGAAGAAATGATCAATCGCCATGTGAATCCGCTCGCCGGGGGGGCGAGGCACCAGGCGCAGCACCGCACCGTGGCTCAAAATCACATTGAAGTTTGGCGGAATCACGTAAACGCGGTTCGGCTTCACGGTTACCCGGTCGCGAATCGGCTCGACCGGGATGGGGGCCACCTTGGACAGCAGATCGCTCAACCTGCTCGCATGCCTGGGGTCGAGATGCTGGACCACCACGAATGCCATCCCGGAATTCGGCGGCAGATGCTTGAGCAGGGTCATGAGCGACTCGAAGCCTCCCGCCGAAGCGCCAATGCCTACGATGGGGAAGGAGCTGGAGCGGGAGCGGGAAGAAGCGGGCTTTCGGATGCCCTTCTTTCCGGCTTTCGGTTGGGAAAGGACAATGGACCGCCTGGCCGATTTCCTTGCTGGCATGGCAGCAGACTACGCCCCTACAAAGTAAGCGGCAAGTGAAAGTGAATAGCGTGGCTCCCCTGCGCCTTTTCGAACGGCGTCAGGCCTGCCCCGCAAATCCCACGCAGAGCGCCGGGAAGCGCACAAAGACGAACCGCTGGACCAATTCGTCGTGCAGGCTGGTAGCTGCATGATCGGGTCAGTAGGGCGATTGGAGTCGCAGAGAGGTTGCGAGGGGAGCGCTGGCAGACCTTTCGGGATCGCTACGGGGATTGGGGCCGAGATCTGGCGCTCTACCTCGGGCAGCGGCGCTGCGGAATCAAACTCAAAGAACTTGGGAAACTTGCCGGCGGCATCGATTATGGGAGCGTGAGTGGCGCCATTCGCCGGCTGGAAATACGCGCGCAACGCGAAAAATCCATGCGGAAGTCATTGCACCAAGCCCTGCGACAAATCGAGAATGATCAGATGTGGACCCAATCGCACCCTTTTTTGAATAGGCAGGCAGGTGGATAGGACAGCGGAGGGCTATCGCTTGTAAACGTCGTGCGTGCCGATGTTCACGGTGATCACTAAGTCGCCATCGATATAGAAAACCGCTCGCAAATCCGCCTCGATTTCCACGGCGTAGATGGTTCGACCGTAATGCGCCGAGAGGCGGTGAATCTTGTGCGTGCGAAGGCGTGGGTCGAAAGGATCGAGCTTGAAAATCTGCCAAGCGCGGCGAGTGGATTCCTTCTGTTGCTCAGGGAGCCGGTAGAAGCTGGCCCAAAGGCTTCGGTCGCCTGGTAGCGATACATCAGCGCAGATGGGGCGGCGGGGTCTCGCGCAGCGCCGTATCCAGTTCGACCAGGCGGCCAGCGGCGGCATCGGCCATGCCTTGCTTGAACGAATCAGGAATCCACGAGTCGTCTTGTTCGACGACAAATTTTACGACGCGCACCCGCTCGGCCGGCGGCAGGGACTTGATTTGTTCGATGATGGCTTCCGCAGTCATAGTTTTAGAGAACATCATCGAACTCCAGAAGGCAAGGGTTGAAGCGAGGTGATGCGAGGTCGTCGCACTGTGACTTCCGTTAACGGATCTGATTGCTCACGATCAGATCGAACTTGTGGATTTCGAAGGCGGTGCAAGAGGAATGAGTGAAGACGGCTCCGTTGGTCAGGAGCAGGGCGGGACGCGAGGGAAATCCGATGCTCCGATGCGAAGAGGAAATGGCATCTCGACCCGGTGCCAACTGATAGGAATTTACTTTTTCACCGGTGGACCCGACGGTAGCGGTCCGAGGGGATTGCCACAAGAGAAAAGCTCCTCCCATGCTGTGTGGAATGAGGATTGTCGCCTTGGGCCGCTTCCGCGGCCGCCCAAGGCGACAATCCTGCCGGGCGATCCCCAGGGAAGGGTGAGCGGGGACGGAATTGGAGCCACACGCAGACAGAGCGAGAGCCTCAAGCTGTCCGCAACCTTTCGCGAAACCCGATCCGAACGCCCTAATTCTTGCTCCTTCAAGCGGCTTCAGCTAACGACCGCCTTTTGGACCGGCCGGGCGGCGCGCGAGCCGGAGTCTCCTCCCACAACCCGCAGTGCCGCAGAATCTTTTCGACCTGTCCTGCCGAAGCCTCGGCGAAGGCGGATCACCTCGCTCTGATGCCGTTCAATGAAGATGAAGCTGACGATTCGCATCGTCGCACCGCACTTGGGACAGAGCAGCGGGTCTGCCTCGTACACCTGTTTGATCAAGGCGGCCCAGCGTTTTCGAGCTTCCTTGGCGGTGGGCGTCGGCAGAACCGCGGCAATCGGGTCCAGAACCGCATCGCGGCTAATAGCCTCAGAGCTCCTGATCTTCCCCGGAATCAAACTGAGCCCACTTAGCGGTAAATCAGCCGTAGGTCCGCAGTCGGAAATCGCGTTTCGGTCGCGGTCAGTACCTCGCATAACTTGGCCACGGCGGCATCCTGCAGCGGACTGCCCAACCGGTGCAGTTCCACCAGGAGCGTCTTCTGCTCATAATCGGGCTGCAGGTTGGCGGGAGTGACAAAAACCCGCTGCAGCAAGGCCCGCGCGTTGTGCCCAAGCTCGCCAAAGAAGTCCAGAGTTTTGGTGACGGCACTGACGGCGGAACTGGCTCCAGCGAGAGACCAAAGCGGAAAGGGGGACGGCACTGACGGCACAGGCGGCACTATCACCCAATTCAGCTCGTAGTCCTCTCTAATCCTACGAGATTAGTTCGGTTGGACGACGGCTCTACGATGGCACCGCAGCGCTTAACAGCCGAAGGCCTGGTTCTCCCGAACGCTTCGATTGGTTCGGCGTCGAAGCGGAATGAATCCGGCGCCCGAGAGAGGCGTCATAAACAATTGACTCGCCGTTCAATAGGCGCTTTAACCGGATGCAACCATGAAATCATTGACCTTTATTCTGCTGGTGGCGATCGGGACAGCCTGCATTGCCGCGGACCGATCCGAAACCTTCTTGGACCCGGCCAAAGCCGGTCCGGATTACAAGGACCAGGGTGAATACAAGAACGACTGGGGCGGCGCGCAAGTGATCGCCTTGGGCGGCGGTAATTTTCGCATGGTGACCTATCGCGGCGGTCTGCCCGGCGCCGGGTGGGACGGGGAATTCCGGCAGGAAACACCCGGCAAACGTCAGGACGGGAAAATCGTCTTCACCGGGGAGAACAGCTACCGCGCGGAACTGGCCAATGAAGAAATGAGCATCACTACGGCTGACGGCGGGCCTTGGACGATGCAGAAAACGAAACGCGAGAGCCCCACATTGGGAGCCAAACCGTCGCCAGGGGCGATTGTATTGTTCGACGGCACCGGCGTGGAGACGTGGAACGGCGGCCATATGGACGAGCGGAACCTGCTGGCGGCTGGCTGCAAGAGCAAGCAGAGCTTCACCAACTTCACTTTGCATCTCGAATTCATCCTGCCCTTCAAACCCGAGGCTCGGGGACAAGCCCGCGGCAACAGCGGGGTGTATCTTCAGGACCGTTACGAGCTGCAGGTCCTGGATTCGTTCGGACTGAAAGGGGAGGACAACGAATGTGGTGGTATTTACAGCCAGGCCAAACCAGCGGTGAACATGTGTTTCCCTCCGCTGACGTGGCAGACCTACGATATCGACTTCACTGCCCCCAGGTTTGACGACTCGGGCAAGATTAAAAACGCGGTCGTCACCGTCCGGCACAACGGCGTGGCGATTCACGACAAGCTCGAGTTGAAAGGTCCGACAGGCGGCGGGAGGAAGGAGGGTCCCGATGGAGGCCCCATCCAGTTGCAGGGCCACGGCAACCCTGTCTTCTACCGAAATATCTGGGTGCTTCCCAGGTGAGTCGGCCAGAGCTGCGTGGCTATTGCAGAAACCCGTCCGCAGTTAACCGGTCTGCCGAAGGATTGCCCGCAACGTCGCGGTGGGTTAAGGACCGGGAGAGATGATGCGCGCGCTTTGTCTCCAAGGGCAGGCTCTGAGAATGGGAGCGGGCCTCGTTCTTTCAGTGCTATCTCCTCCCGGCAGGTCGATTGCACGGTGAATCCAGGTCTCTTCAGCGCGCTGCCATCCCAAGGTTGACTTTGGCAGGCGAACTTCTGAACCTTCCTCTTGATGGGCCTGAAAGTTCTGATCGTTCCGGATAAATTCAAAGGCACACTTACCGCCAGGGAAGCGGCTGAGGCTATGGCCCGCGGCTGGCGAAAGGCGCGTCCGGAGGACTCGACCGAAGTCCTGCCGATGAGCGATGGCGGCGACGGGTTTGGCGAGATTTTAAGCGGGCTCTTGGGTGCGAAAATGGAGCATGGCAGGGCGGTGGACGCCGCCCATCGTCCGGTGGAAGCCGCGTGGTGGTGGCACGAAGAGACCAAGACGGCAGTGGTGGAATCGGCGCGTGTCATCGGCCTGGCGCAGTTGCCTCCGGGGAAGTATCACCCGTTCGAGTTGGACACGCAGGGGCTGGGACAACTGTTGCGGCTGGTTGCGGAACGAGGAGCGCGCCGCTGCCTGGCCGGCATTGGGGGGAGCGCGACCAATGACGCGGGATTCGGGATGGCCTTCGCTCTGGGATGGCAATTCATCAATACGCGCGATGAGAGGCTGGAGCGCTGGACGGAGATGCATTTGCTCGCTCAGGCGGACCCGCCGCCGCGGCTGAAACTGTTCGACGAACTGATTGTGGCGGTGGATGTGCAAAATCCGCTTTTGGGTGCGAACGGATGCACGCGGATTTACGGTCCGCAAAAGGGTTTGAAGCCGGTCGATTTCGAGTTTGCCGAACGCTGTTTGGAACGGCTGGCCGAAATCATGAAGAAGGAACTGCATCTGGATGTGGCCGACGAACCCGGGGCGGGAGCGGCGGGCGGGCTCGGATTCGGCATCCGCTGCTTTGCCGGGGCGCGGTTGCAGCCCGGCTTCGACCTCTTTGCGCGCTACGCGAAGCTGCCGGAGAAACTGGAGGCAGCCGACCTGGTCCTGACTGGCGAAGGAGCCATTGATGCGTCGAGTGTGATGGGCAAAGGGGTGGGGGAACTGGCGAAACTTGCCAGGGAGGCGAAGGTGCCGGTGATCGGCCTGGCGGGCGTGGTGTCGCAGCCAGTCGAGGCCGGGGACGGCTTCCTTAAAGTTCAGGCTTTGGCGCCGGACTTTCGCACCTTGGCAGCGGCGATGAGCCAGCCGGCGGTGTGCCTCGAAGCGTTGAGTGCGGAAGTAGCCGCCGGTTTGAAGTTGGGCAATGCCTAGCCGGCCGCGGCAACCATTGCGGCTGGAAATCGCTCTAGAGTTTTCGGCTCATTTCGGCCTTGTAGAGATCCGCGCACTCGGGGCAAATGCCGTGAGTGAATTCCGCACCGGAGTGGGCTTTGACGTACACTTCCACTTGCGTCCAATAGCCGTGATCGTCGCGAATCTTTTTGCAGGAGGAACAGATCGGCAAAAGTCCGCTCAGGGTCTTGACGTGCGCGAGAGCGGCTTGCAGGCTCTGAATCAGTCGTTCCCGCTCCTGCTGGGCCCGTCTTCGGTCATCGACATCGCGCGCGATCATGGACGCACCGATGGTTCGGCCGGCGGAGCTTTTAATGGGGGAAAGGTTCAATTCGGCGTAAAAGGATTGTCCGTCTTTGCGCAGGCAGGCGGCCTCGAAATCGGGCATATACTCGCCGTTGCAAAGCCGTTTCAGGCAGGTGCTGACTTCGCCGGATGAGGTTGTGGGCAGAAGCAGATCGATCGAACGCCCAATCACCTCCTCGAAGGCGTGACCAAAAATCCGTTCCGCGCCGGTGTTCCAGCTCACAATCAGTCCTTCGAGGCTCATGCCGATGATGGCGTCCTGAGAGGACTCGACGATCGCGGCCAGACGGGAGCGGGCCTCTTCGCCGCGCTTGCGTTCGATGGAGTATCGAATGGCCCGGGCCAGCATGCTCGGGTTGATCTCATTCTTTAAGACATAATCCTGGGCACCCTCGCGGAGACAGCGGAAGGCGAGGTTTTCATCGCCCAACGCGGTCAGGACGACGACGGGAACATCGGGGTAACGGGCGAAGAGCTGGCTGAAGGTGTCGAAGCCGATGCTGTCCGAAAGGGTCAAATCGAGCAAAGCCACATTGATATCCCCTTTGGCGAGGCGGTCCAGACCGGAGGAGAGGTCGGCGCAGGCTTCGGTGGAGAATCCCGGTTCCCGGCCCGAAGCGAGCATCGCCCGGAGGGAGCGGCTCAACTCCGGATTATCTTCGATCAACAAGACGCTGATAGGCGAGTCAGCCATGCAGAAAGGTTGAAACGCCCTCGCGGCGGAATGAGTTGCCGGCAGCCACAGACATTGAGTCCAGGACGGTAGCGAACCGCTGTTGGAATTCAAGGTTTAACCGGCATAAATGTTTCAGTTCCATTTCGGTCGGGGTTGTCCCGTTCCATTTCACCGGGCGAGAGCGCCATTCAGGCAGGACCCGGCCGCGCCGGATTCGAAGCTCCCAGCGTGCCTCTCCGGCGATAAGAGGAGAACTCATTCCGAGCACGTGGCAGGGTTCCGGTGTGGTTGCGGATGCGAGGCCAGGCGTTGGTCGTGCCGTCTTCCTCAGCCCAACCGTCTCTGCGCATCGCGAAAGCTGTGGAGGAACATGTCGTTATCCGTGACAGCCTTTTGGATGAGCTGGACGAGAAGGAACATTTCCGATGGATTCACGACCGCATGCACGCCGTATTGGAAGGCCTGCAATGGATTGAATGTGGCCAGGGAATCTCCGAAGAGCACGATGATCGAGTGACGGCGCATCGGCATGGGCATGCGCTGCAGGCTGAGCAGACTCTCATTCTCGTCGGCCGTGTCCGCGGAGAAGCATTCCTCGAGGACGACGACCTGGTAAGGGACCTGGGCGAACTTGTGCAGGAACTCGCCGTGGTTGATTGCGGAATGGACTTTGTAACCCAATTGATCGAGAGCTCTTGTGGATGTTTCGATCAAATCGGGTGTGGACAAACCGATCAAGGCCGGCTTGTCCGAGGGAACCAGAAAATCAAACTCAACGGACATATAGTTACTTGAGGCGCAAGCTGGAGGGGATGGACAAGCCGCGCGACACTTTGTCGGCTTCGGCGTTCATGCGCAGGTCCGAGAATGTGCTGGTGACTTCGCCGCGGTTTTTCTTGAGATGGTCGATGCCGCGGGTGACGTGACCGCGCTTGCTGGCGTAGTGGATTGCTATGTCCTCGGTGATAATCGCTTTCTTGTAAGCGTCCAGGCAGGAGAAATCGAACGTGCGCCAGCCAAAGGTGGTGGCCGCCTCGATGATTTCGTAAAAGCTTTTCCCTTCGCTTTCGCCCTGCATGATGGTTTCGCGGGTGCGAAGGCTCGATCCCATGACTTCGACCAGGGGAAAGCGCCCGCCGCTCACGCGGGGGACGAGCCGCTGGCTGATCACCCAACGCAAGGTGTCGGCGAGGCGATAGCGCACTTGCTCCTGTTCGTCTTGTTCGAACATGCCCAGAATGCGGTTCACTGTCTGGCCGGCATCGATCGTATGAAGCGTGCTGAAAACGAGGTGGCCGGTCTCGGCGGCGCTCAAGGCGATTTCCACGGTGGCCCGGTCGCGCATTTCGCCCACCAGAATGGCTTTGGGGGCCTGGCGCAGGGCGGCGCGCAACCCGCTGGCGAAGCTGTCGAAATCGCTCCCCAGCTCGCGCTGATTGATGGTGGCGGCTTTCTGAGCGTAAATGAATTCGATGGGGTCTTCGAGCGTGACGATGTGGATGGTCTGGTGCTGGTTGATCTCGTTCAAAAGCGAGGCCAGGGTGGTGGATTTTCCGGAGCCGGTCGCCCCGGTGACAAGCACCAGGCCGGTTTTCTCCTTGCTCGCCTCGGAAATGACTTCGGGAAGATTGAGCTCCGCGACGGTGGGAATCTGCGCGTTCAGTTTCCGCAGGACAATCGAGTAATAACCGCGCTGGGAAAAGATGTTGATCCGGAACCGGGCGCGGTCCGAGAGGGTGTAGGAGGAATCGCAGGAGCCGTAACGGAGGAGCTCCTCGGTAAGACGCTGGCTGCCGGCGATCAGATTCAGGGCAATGGTTTCCGTCTGGTATGGGGTGAGGCGCTCGATGGGGGGGCTGGTTTGCACCGGAACGAGCTGGCCGGACACTTCCACCTGAAGGGGCTTGTCAACCGTGAGGATGATATCCGAGACATCTTTGTGCGCATCGAGCAGGGTGCTCAGGATATAATCAAGTTCGTTACGGCGCATAAAATGGTTGTTGAACGCTCCGGCATCCCGGACCGGCGCGAGCGAAGACCGAGCCGGAGAGGGCGCGGCCGCTTATTCGTCATCCCAGGGCGGATTGGCCAGGAACGGGCGGAATTTTTTCTTGTCGAGCGATTTGTCGTACGCTTCCTCGGGCGAAATCCGTTTCATCTTCAAGTGGTCCATGATGGCGTCGTCCAGCGGCTGGTTGCCCAGCTTCTTGCCCACCTGGATCATGCCGGGGATCTGATGGGTTTTGCCTTCGCGGACCAGGTTTGCGATGGCGGTGGTGAACACCAGGACTTCCAGGGCGGCGCAACGGCCCTTCTTGTCAATGCGGCGGAAAAGATTCTGGGCCACCACGCCCTTGAGCGATTCGGAAAGGGTCGCGCGGATTTTGTTTTGCTGCTCGGAAGGAAAGACGTCGATGATGCGGTCCACCGTTTTGCCGGCGCTTTGGGTGTGCAATGTGCCGAAAACGAGATGGCCGGTGCTGGCGGCGGTAATGGCGAGCTCGATGGTTTCCAGGTCGCGCAATTCGCCCACGAGGATGATGTCCGGGTCTTCGCGGAGGGCGCCGCGCAAAGCGGAAGAGAAGCCCTGGGTATGAACGCCGACCTCGCGATGATTGATCAGGCAGTTTTTGCTTTGGTGAACGAACTCGATGGGATCTTCAACCGTGATGATGTGGTCTTTGCGATTCTTGTTGGCGTAATCGATCATGGCCGCCAGCGTGGTCGATTTACCCGAGCCGGTGGGGCCGGTGACCAGGACCAGCCCTTTATTGAGCATGGAGAATTTTTTCAGGACCGTCGGCAAAGGAGATTCCCATTTTTCGAAGTCTTCGAAGGAGACAACGGTGCTGGGGATCTGGCGGAAGACGGCGCCGATGCCGTTGCGCTGATTATAGAAATTGGCGCGGAAACGGGCTACTTCGGGCACTTCGTAGCCGAAGTCCACGTCGCCGGTTTCCTCGAAGACCTTGATCTTGTATTCCGGCGCAATTTCGTAGAGCATGGTCTTGAGGGCGTCATTCTCCAGCGTGGGAAAATCCACTCGCTCGAGTTCGCCGTTGATGCGCAGGATCGGCGAATTGCCGGCGGACAGATGTAAGTCCGAGGCCTTTTGCTCGAACATCAGGTTGAAGAAGGCATCGATTTTAGCCATACGAAGCAGATGACGGAGCAAATGTAATACCGAGCCTGGAACGATTTTCCTGCCGTGTCGCAAATTGCCAGAATCGTCGCTGACCAGATCGCCCGTCGCGGACCGCTTCCCTTCCATGATTTCATGGAAATTGCGCTCTACAACCCGCGCGCAGGGTACTACGAAAGCCGGGGCGGCGGGATCGGGAGGTCGGGTGACTATTATACGAGTGTCAGCGCGGGAGGGTTGTTCGGGAGGCTCATGGCCTGCCAATTCAGCCATTGGATGGAAGAAATCTCCGATGAACGGCTTCATTGGGTCGAGGCTGGCAGCCACGACGGAGTTCTGGCGGCGGATATCCTGGCGTGGATCAGAGCCAAGAGGCCGGCCCTCTTCGAGCGAATGGAGTATTGGATAATCGAGCCGTCGGCGGTGCGGCGGAGGCGACAGGAAATGGCCTTGAAGGATTTGAGAGCAAAGGCGCGCTGGGCCGAGTCGTTGGAAGCGCTGCCGCAGGAGGGCATTGCCGGGGTGATTTTCTCGAACGAGCTGTTCGATGCCATGCCGGTGCATCGGCTCGGTTGGAGTGCGCGGGCGCAAACATGGTTTGAGTGGGGAGTCACGATTGAAGACGCACAGTTCCTCTGGAGCCGGCTGCCCGGAGGCGGCGGGTGGGACGAGGTTTTGGCGGGGGTGGGATTGCATCCGCCGGTCGAACTACAGGCCCTCCTGCCTGACGGCTATACGATTGAGTATTGTCCCGAGGCGGGGCGGTGGTGGCATGCGGCGGCGCAACGAGTGCGGCGCGGAAAGCTCCTGACGTTCGACTACGGTCTGGCGGCCGAGGAGTTTTTCGAGCCGGAGCGCGTTGCTGGAACCGTGCGCGCCTTTTCCCGGCACCGGCCGGCACCGGATGTATTGGCAAACCCCGGAGAACAGGACATTACCGCGCACGTTAACTTTGAGCAGCTCAAGCGAGCCGGGGAAGCGGCTGGTTTGCGGACGGAGACGATGACGACGCAGGAGCGATTCCTGGTTTCGATTGCCGCTGCTGCGGCTGGGAAGGTCCGCGCACACGAGAATGACAGCTCGAATCCGGGCGTGGGCTGGCCGGCCGGGGAG